>NZ_JBPKBJ010000041.1:0-31716 GCF_051390655.1 Acinetobacter sp. P1(2025) | reverse complement strand
AAATGGGTAATGTACAAGTTGCTGTAGAAGCATGTTTAGTTCGTCTGATCACAGATACTTTATAAACTATTTTAATACTTTTTTGAATCCGTCAATGCGTAAGTCCTATATTACTAACGTTTTAAATGCAATATTATCAGCTTATAGTGCCCAAAATGTTGCTCGCCGTTCTGCTGAAACTGCCCAAACGCATAAATTTCTAGATGAACAACTACCAGAGTTAAAGAAACAGCTCGATGATGCAGAACGTGAATTTAATAAATTTCGCCAAAAATATAATACAGTTGATGTCACCAAAGAGTCTGAGCTTTACCTTACTCAAAGCATCACTTTAGAAACAAAAAGAATAGAATTGCAGCAACAACAAGCAGATTTGGCAGCAAAATACACTGCTGAACATCCAGCGATGCGAGAAATTAATGCTCAAATTGCTGCAATTAATAAACAAATTGGTGATTTAAATAGTACATTAAAACAACTTCCAGACATTCAAAGACAATACTTGCAACTGTATGGTGAAGTTGAAGTAAAAACCCAACTTTACACTGCTTTATTGAATTCATATCAACAACTTCGAATTGCCAAAGCAGGCGAAATTGGTAGTGTTCGTATTGTAGATACTGCGGTTGAACCTGTTGAACCAATTAAGCCAAAGAAATTACAAGTGCTTGTCTTGGCTATTTTGTTTGGTGGGTTCCTTGGTACACTTATTGCGCTGTTACGCAATATGTTACGTACGGGTATCAAAGATAGTGGGCAAATTGAAAATGAATTCAATTTACCTGTTTACGCAACTGTACCACACTCTCCGATTCAAGAGACATACATCAGCATTTTAAAGAAAAAGAAGAGTATTCCTATCCTTGCGGTTAAGCATAATGATGATATTGCAATTGAAAGTTTACGTAGTATTCGAACAGCAATTCATTTTGCACTCGTAAATGCGAAGAATAATATTATTGTCATTGCAGGTCCTTCTCCTGAAGTTGGTAAATCATTTATTTCAACCAATTTGGCCACTATTCTTGCACAGACTAACAAGAAAGTTTTGTTGATTGATGCAGATATGCGTCGTGGTTATATGCACAAATACTTTGATGTTGAGGTCAAACCAGGTTTATCTGAGTTTCTTAGCAATCAAGTAGAATTGAATCAAGTTATTCACAATACACAAGTGAATGGTTTAGATGTGATCACACGTGGTCAAAGTCCAACCAATCCTTCCGAAATGTTGAATTCACAAAGATTCAAAACCTTATTGGAAGAATTAAGTACTCAATATGACCATATTATTATTGATACACCGCCTGTATTGGCTGTAACAGACGGTATCATTATTTCTCAATATGCTGGCGTAAACTTGTTGATTGCACGTTACTCGAAATCACAAATGAAAGAACTTGAACTCAGCTTAAATCGTTTTGAACAAGCTGGTGTGAAAGTCAATGGTTTCATTTTGAATGACATCCAACGCACAGCAGGTGCTGGTTATAGTTATAACTATGCATATGCCTATAAAGCTCAAAAAGAAGATTAAATTCTCTTTCCAAGCCTTATTAAAAGCCAAATCATTTGATTTGGCTTTTTTTTTAAACATAAATCTTATAAAAAAACCTACGCATTTTACAGCTGAGTTATTCATTGCTTAAGCTTAGACATGCTAAGATCATTGACATATTTTTATTTAGAATCTCACTTTTGGACATCTCATGAGTAAAGCTTTACCTCTCATTGCTGCAGTTGTTTTAGGCGGTGCGGCCCTAGTACCTGTTTATTATGCGACACAAAATCCAACCACTGAGTTTGGTGCAAAAGCAGATAAAAATGCAGCACCTGTTGCTAAGATCAGCTATGCGCTCGGTTATGAAGTTGCAAAGCAAACTCCACCAGAGCTTGAAACGAATGCATTTATTACAGGTTTTCGTGATGCACATGCTCAGAAACCTGCAGCATACTCTGAGGAAGAATTACAAGCAGCATATGTAGAATTCCAAAAAGAGATGCAACAAAAGCAACAAGACGAAACCAAAAAAGTTGAGGCAACTAACTCAAGTTTCTTAGCTGAAAATGCTAAAAAAGAAGGTGTTAAAACAACAGCATCTGGTTTGCAATACAAAATCACCAAAGAAGGAACTGGCAAACAACCTGTTGCAACTTCTGTCGTTAAAGTACATTACAAAGGTCAATTAACTGACGGTAAAGTGTTTGACAGCTCATACGATCGTGGTGAACCAATCGAGTTTCCATTAAATCAAGTCATTCCTGGCTGGACTGAAGGTCTACAACTCATGAAAGAAGGCGGTAAGGCAACGCTTTATATCCCTGCCAACTTAGGCTACGGTGAACAAGGCGTGCCAGGCTCTATCCCACCAAATAGTACTTTGATTTTTGATGTCGAATTAATCGCTGTAAAATAATGATATAGGGAGAGCTTGTGCTCTCCTTTATTTTGGAAGAAAGAATGAAAAAACTTACACTTACTCTCATAACATTGATGATTGGAACGGTTCAAGCAGCTCCTATCACCCTAAAAAGTCCACAAAAAGATCAATTAGGTTATAGCTACGGTTATTTAATGGGGAAAGGAAATACAGAAACGCTGAAGGACTTAAACATCGAAACCTTTGTGCTAGGGCTTGAAGATGCAATTAAGGGAAAACCAGCAACACTCAGTGATGAGCAAATGGCGACAGTTCTCAACCAGTATAAAAAACGACTTGAAGCCAAACAATTAGTTGAATTCCAAGAGCAGGCAGAAAAAAATGCTCAGGAAGGAAAAAAATTTCTAGCAGAAAATGCTAAAAAGCCAGATATCATCACAACAAAATCAGGTTTACAGTATCAAATTCTTCAACAAGGTGCTGGTAAATCGCCAAAGTTAACATCAACAGTAAAAGTAAATTACGAAGGTCGGTTAATTGATGGAACTGTGTTTGATAGCTCAATTGCTCGCAACCATCCTGTTGAATTTAAACTGAATCAAGTCATTTCTGGCTGGACTGAAGGTGTCCAAACGATGAAAGAAGGTGGTAAAAGTCGTTTCTTTGTGCCATCTAACTTAGCATATGGTGACGTGGGTGCTGGAGATGCAATTGGACCGAACAGCACACTTATTTTTGATATTGAATTACTCGAAGTGAAATAGTAATAAACCCTCCTTGTTGGAGGGTTTATTTTTTAATGTTTCAAATGTCTTGGGCGAAAACCCGTGATTAGTAAACCAATCACATAAGCAGCGACACCCAATGCACACAAGCCAACAACTTCTGCAATTCGTAGCCACTGAGCAATATCACCTTGATACCATGTTAAAGCATATGCAAGAGCAGCAATCATGGTTACATTGGCCACTAAAAATTGAAAACCTAGCTTTTTCCAATGCGCCCCAAAACGATAGATATTTCTTTTGTGTAAATAAAAATACAGCATTCCAGCATTGACTAAAGCAGAGCCCGAAGAAGCGAGTGCTAAAGCCATATGCTCAGCATGCCAATCAATTAATTTAAAGAATCCAATAAATACAACGTTTAAAATCGCATTTGCAGCAACTGCCATGAGACCAACACGAACTGGTGTTTTGGTATCCTGCTGTGCATAAAAACCTGGTGCAAACACTTTAATCAACATAAATGAAATTACACCTGCACTCATGCATTGCAATGCAAGTGCCGTCATATGTGTATCTTCTAAAGTAAATTCGCCACGTTGGAATAAAGCTTGAATAATCGGCGTCGACAACATGAATAATGCAATACTTGCAGGAATACCGACCAACATAATGATCTTGGCAGCCCAATCAATCATGCTTTTAAATTTAGCTTGATCTTGCTCAGCGTGACGCGCAGATAGTGAAGGTAAGATCACCGTGCCGATCGCAACACCAATGAGACCTAATGGCAGTTCAGTCATTCGTTCAGCACTGTATAACCACGATACTGAACCATCTTGCATGAACGATGCCCAAATCGTATTTAACAATAAATTAATTTGTGTCACTGAAACACCGAATAATGCTGGCAACATTAGTTTTAAGATACGATCAACACCCTCATGCTTAAAATCAACTTTAGGTGGAATAAGTAAATTCTTTTTCCAAAGCTCAGGGATTTGTATCGCTAACTGTAAAACACCTGCAACCACGACAGCCCAACCCAATGCCATAATAGGTTCTGCCATAAAAGGTGTTAACCACCATGCTCCTGCAATCATCGCAATGTTCAAAAGCACAGGTGAAAATGCTGGCGATGCAAATGAGCCATAGCTATTTAAGATACTGCTCGCAAAAGCCGTCAACGACATGAACATTAAATAAGGAATCGTGAGGCGGAACATATCCACCGCTAAATCAAATTTCTCTGGATCGTTATGAAATCCTGGTGCATACAAATAAATAATCGCTGGTGCGGCAACCATCGCCACAAAAGTTAGCAATGACATAGCCGTCAGCAAACAACCAAATACACGGCTAATCAGAATTTGTACTTCTGCATGTGTTTTACTAGTTTTATATTCGGTTAAAACAGGAATGAAAGCTTGAGAAAAAGCCCCTTCCGCAAATAAGCGTCGAAAAAAGTTTGGAATACGGAAGGCAACAACAAAAGTATCGAAATCTTTACCTGCACCAAATACATTTAATAGCACGATATCACGCACTAACCCCAAAACTCGAGATAACATCGTCATTGCACTGACAATAATAGTCGATCGCCACAATGCCATCGCATTCACCTACGGCTTATCTTTAAAAAGCGTTATTGTAATGAAACTCAAAATAGATTTCGTTGTGAAATCATAAATTGGCGGATATTTTTTAAGTTAATTTGGCTTGTGATAGTGCTTTTCGGAATCTTTGCCAATCAAAATAAGGACCTGGATCTGTTTTCCGCATTGGCGCAATATCAGAATGCCCCGCAATATGATTCTGAATTTTTGGATAGCTTTTACCCAGCATCAGTATAACTTCAACCAATGCTTGATACTGTGCGTCCTCGAAAGGAAGATCATCGCTACCTTCAAGCTCAATGCCGATCGAATAATCATTACATTCTTTGTGTGCTAGATAACTCGAACGTCCAGCATGCCACGAACGATCATTGAAATTTACAAATTGAATCACTTCACCAGTGCGCAAAATCAATAGATGTGCGGATACCTGCATGCCTTCAATGGTCTGAAAATAAGGATGAGTATTCCAATCTAACTTATTTTGAAAGAATTGCTGAATATAACCACCACCAAATTGAGAGGGTGGCAAACTGATGTTATGAATAACAATCAGTTGAATGTCAGCATCCACTGGACGTGCATTAAAATTTGGTGATGGGAGTTGCGTCGCACCTTCTAATACACCATTTCGAATTTGCGCAAATCTAGAACGTTGCATGGTTTACCAAATCGGCAATTTAATCTTTATCTTTGCCATTTTGACATGCTTTATGCGCAATAATCGAGATGAAATGCTTATTTTTTATGTTGAGGGTGCTAATATAACGCACTAGTTTTTTGGTCAACCTATACTGGAAATAGTATGAGCATTCCTCAATCTTTGCTTGAACAATCGATTCAAATTAATATTCAACAAGCATTACAGGAAGATATTGGGGACGGTGATATTACCGCAATGCTCACACCAGAAGATGAGCAAGCTACAGCAACGATTATCACTCGTGAAGACATGGTATTGGCTGGTCAACCTTGGGTTAACGCCTTGATCAAAGCTTATGATAAAGATGTTCAAATCACGTGGTTAAAGCAAGAAGGTGAACTTGTTCAAGCCAATGAAGCTTTTCTAAAATTGGCAGGTTCAGCCCGTAGCTTACTGACTGTTGAGCGTCCTGCTTTGAATTTTGTGCAAACACTTTCTGCTGTGGCGACCAAAACGGCAAATTACGTAAAACAATTGGATGGTTTAAACACTAAACTTTTGGATACACGTAAAACCTTACCTGGCTTACGCATCGCTCAAAAATATGCAGTGGCAATCGGTGGTGGTCAAAATCATCGTCTAGGTTTATTCGACGCTTTCTTAATTAAAGAAAATCACATTATGGCAGCAGGTGGTATTGCCCAAGCCATTACCAAAGCACATGAAATCGCACCAGGTAAACCAGTAGAAGTAGAAGTAGAGACTTGGGACGAACTGAATCAAGCACTCGAAGCTGGAGCTGATATCGTGATGTTAGATAATTTCAGCCAGCAACAAATGATTGATGCAGTGAAGCATGTTGCTGGACGTTGTAAGTTAGAAGCCTCAGGTAATATTACTATTGAGAACTTACGCGAAGTTGCCACAACTGGCGTAGATTATATTTCAATGGGTGTACTGACTAAGGATGTGAGAGCTGTAGATTTATCTATGCGTTTTAATGCTTAAGCATCATCTACATCTTTTGTTTCCTTCTGAGTCGAAGTGTCACTAGAGACTTCGACTTTTTCATTCCAAGCTGACTTAGCTTGTGTCGAATCAGTAGAGCGTGGATCAACAGCCATCAAAACAAACGTCACTGCTGTTAAAAAAACGAGAAATACTTGAACCATTATTCCCCCTCCTTGTTATTTTCAATTTACGCAAGCGTACCAAACTAAGATGAGCTGAATGAGCGGGTAATGTTACCGTTTGAAAATTTATAATGCGTCTATGTAGAGATAGATGTTCATTGATCATGTTTATTTTTATGTCGCTTAGAGATACATTGACCTATAAACTATTTTAAATCATAAAAAATGGAATCTATTTTCGAAGCCTTCTTTACTTTGCTTTTTCAAATCATCCGCTTTTTTCTGCATATCATTTTTGAAGTGATTATCGAAGGCTTAATTCGTGGCACTGGATATTGTGTTGTATCTGCTTATCGATTGAGACGTCACGTTGATATTGAGAGCACTGAGGTTTTTATTGTTGGTTTTATTACATGGGGCATGGTTATCTTTTTGGCTATTTATTTTTTCCTTCTGATCTAATCTTAAATAAAAAAAAGGCGGTCTAAAAAAACCAGACCGCCCGCACTATCAACTGGAACTTACCAACCGAGTGCTTGCTGTTGCTTTTGAATCAACTCTGAGATTCCTTTTTCTGCAAGCTCTAACATGGCATTACACTGCTGGCGTGTGAACGGTTTGTCTTCTGCCGTCCCTTGAATTTCAATAAATTCACCTGCTTGTGTCATCACCACGTTTAAATCCGTTTGGCAATTTGAATCTTCTTCGTAGCATAAATCTAGTAGGACTTCGTCTTGATACATTCCGACTGAGATCGCTGCCACTAAACCTTTTAACGGGTCATGTTTAATTTTCTTGTTGCTCAGCAATACATTCATTGCGTCTACCAATGCAACCGCTGCACCTGTGATTGCCGCAGTACGTGTACCGCCATCCGCTTGGATCACATCACAGTCTATCGTAATCGTGTTTTCACCCAACTTCTTCAAGTCCACCATCGCACGAAGACTACGACCGATTAATCGTTGAATCTCTTGAGTACGACCCGTTTGCTTACCACGTGCTGCCTCACGATCACTACGCGTGTGCGTTGAGCGTGGCAACATGCCATATTCCGCAGTTACCCAACCTTGTCCCTGACCTTTCAAGAAACGAGGTACTGAATTATCAATGCTTGCTGTACACAACACTTTGGTATGGCCAAATTCAACCAAAACTGAACCTTCAGCGTAACGGGTATAATTACGCGTAATCTTTACGTCACGTAACTGGTCTAATGCTCTTTGGTCAATACGCATAATGATTCCTTAAAACGATAGCACAACTATAATTGCACCATAGTATATCTCAATTACACGTACTTTCCCTTTTGCTTGTTGGTAAAGAGCATCGCTTAATGACTCAAACAATGCTCTATCTTAATTAAGCAGCTTTACCAAACATGCTTTTCACTGCGTCAACAAAGCTATCTTTGATCGCCACCAAACGGTCTACCACATTGTCAGGCAAAGAGTGAATCGCCAGACGTTTATACACACTCACAATTTGAGATCCAAACGGCGCTGTATTGTACTGTTGACCAAACTCTTCACAGACTGCACGTACTTTAGGAGCCATCTCTTGATAGCGGTTGGCAGGTACATCTGGGAACAAGTGATGTTCGATTTGATGACTCAAGTTACCACTTAAGAAATGCATGATTTTACCGCCAGTAAAGTTTGCTGAACCACGAATCTGACGCAAGTACCACTCTGCTTTGGTTTCATTATCAATATTGTCAGTGATAATTTCAGAGTCTTCTGTAAAGTGACCACAATAAATCACGGTCGATGCCCAGTAGTTACGGATCAGATTGGCAACAAAGTTACCCGCTAAGACTGGCAAGAACATTGGGCCAGCAATCAATGGGAACAGCACATAATCTTTACCAAACTGACGTACCATCTTTTTGCGTAGATTTTTGGATTCTACATACACTTCTTTCCAAGTTTTGGTGCCATCAAACAACACTTTTTCCATCTCTAGACGTTGTAAAGCCAATAGCCATTCAAAACCTGTAGATAATACAAAACCCGTTGGTACGTTAAACAAAAAGCGAGGTTCCCACTTTTGCTCACGACTCATACGCATCACGCCATAACCACTAATGTCATGATCCATGCCGTACACATTGGTATAAGTATGGTGCTTATAGTTATGCGTATATTTCCAATCTTCACCCGTACACACCGTATCCCAGTCGTAGGTTGCACCATTAAGCGTTGGATCATTTAACCAGTCGAACTGACCATGCATCACATTATGACCAAGTTCCATGTTTTCAACGATTTTAGATACGCCTAGCATAACGGTACCCAATAACCATACGGGTGGAATCCAACCACCAAACATCAACATGCCTCGTGACGCAATTTCGGTGTAGCGTACAAAGTTACGTACTTTATAAATATAATCAGAATCTTCTTTGCCAATTTTAGCCATGGTTTCAGTACGGATGGCTTCAATCTTACGGCCAAACTCTTGTACTTCTTCTGGTGTTAATGCACGGCTTGTATTACCGCCAAATTTGATTGGAGGAATCGTTTTAGTCGGATTTACTGTCATCATGTTCATAATATTATTCTCTATCTGATCAATATGAATTAAAGGTCAATCTCAACGGGACTCACTGCTTCACTCACACACAACTTAATTTGCACATTGTTTTGGTTATCGATTTCACCTGTAAGTAGATTTTTCACTGCACCACTAACCTTGGTACAAACACAGGTATTACAAATCCCCATACGACAACCAAAAGATGGTTTCAAACCTGCAGCTTCAGCACTGGCCAATAGGTTGCCACGGCCTTCAAACTCTTGCATACTGCGGCGGAAATTGACTGGTTGGATTTGAGCATCCACATCCATCGTCACTGGCAAGAAGCTTTCTTGCGTTAAACGGTCTAACCAACCACGTTTCGCCCAGATTTGACGTGTCGCTTTCATCAACCCTGGAGCAGCACACACATAGGTTTGACGTTGAGCAGCATCAGCACACAAACGATCCAAAGTTTCTTCATCAAAATAAGCAGGTTGTTCAGCACTATCGACAATAATGTGTAGCTTAAAATGCGCATATTCTGCTGCCAGTGTTTCCAATTCAGTACGGAACGCTGGATCACGTGAGTAATAAATCAACGTTACAGGTTGATTTGAACGTGCTAAAGCCTGTTTCGCAATCGGAATAATCGGCGTAATACCACTACCTGCAGATACCAAAAGAATTGGTTGTTTACCTTCTTCTGTATCAAAGTCTTTTAGCGTAAATTCGCCCATCGCCTGAGTAATTTCAATCACATCACCAGCACGTGCGCTGTTGGCTAAATAGTTAGATACACGACCTTGTTTTTTTATACCCAATACCAATTTGTCGTGACTTGGTGAACTCACCAAGCTATACGCTCGTTGATGCAGCACACCATCAATACGAACCGTGACCATTACAAATTGACCAGGCTGATAGGTTGTAAATTTATTGTTACTGCTTAAAGTGACCTTGATCATTTCATCTGCAATAGGCTCAATCGCTTCGATTTTTGCCATAATGCGGCGCAAAGTCCACATCGGGTTAACTTTTGCAAGGATAAAATCAACAAAATCTTCACGAACCCAATGCGGTTGATAATTTAACTTAGCGTTCATACGTTCCTCGTTTTGTATCTGGCTATTTATATTGAGTGAACAAATGTTCATGTAGTGAACATGTGTACACTATATTAATTTGTGTTCACTGAGTCAACACTTGTTCACTAATTTTTGGTTATTTTTAATACTTTTTTATAAATCGCTAAAATGACGAGAAAAAATAATGGATTAATCAACAAATCTAGCCCTAACAAAACATGTTTCTATTCTCGCTTGGCAACTTCACTTCTTAACAGGCATTAAATGGTTATGAGAACAAAGAAAGTATTGGTATAAATTCTATTTGCAGCCTAGCTGCTCATTTTCTTGCTAGGCTTTAGACACTTCTCAGGACAAAGTTGCTTTGTTTAATCCTCGCTCAGGGCTAAAAAAATCATGTTTTTTTTGCTAGACTCTGCTGTATGAATTCAATGGATCTTTTTCATGTCGATTAGAGATGAACGAAAACAACAGAGCCGACAAGCTCTGCTTGATGCAGCACTCCATCTCAGTACTTCTGGACGCTCATTTAGTAGTATCAGTTTGCGTGAAGTGGCTCGCGAAGTTGGTTTAGTACCAACGGCGTTTTATCGTCATTTCCAAGACATGGAAGCGTTAGGGCAAGAACTCGTTGATCAAGTTTCTTTGCATCTCAAAAGCCTGATTCATCAACTGGGGCAAAGTTATTTACAACACAGCGGGTCTGCCAAAACACGAACCAGCATTGAGTTGTTTGTCCAAGCAGTAAATCATAGCCCTCAACAGTGGCAATTTATGATCGCTGAACGTTGGGGTGGTTCTGAAACAGTACGAATTGCGATTGCCCGTGAAATCGAATTTTTGATAGAAGATCTTGCCATTGACCTGTGCAAACTCGAAACCTTCAAACATATTAAAGAAGCCAAAGACCTCCAAGTCTTATCAACGATTTTGATTAATATGTCCTTTACATGGGCGATGACATGGATCAACTTACCCAAACAGTTCACGATTGATCATTTGTTAGAACAGCAAAATTTATTTATCGATAATGCAGCGACTCAAGTGCGCTTACTATTTCGTGGGATCTCAAACTGGGAACCTCAAAACGCTTGATCATATCAATATGAAAGGTTGATATATAAAAGCATTGCTAAGCGTTATGATGCATTAGACAATAGCGCGATGCCGTTTAGAACACTATGAGGAGCTTAAAAGCATCATGAATCCTGATCGTCATACTCAGTTCTTAATACGTAAAGAAAAAATTTTGCAGGTTGCGGAAAAGCTATTATTAGAAAACAACCAAGAAATGACCCTCGATGAACTGGTTGCCGAACTGGATATCGCTAAAGGCACCTTATATAAGCATTTCCGTAGCAAAAATGAATTGTTACTTGAACTGATCATTCAAAATGAAAAAGAAATTCTCAAGATTTCGGATCAGTACAATACAGATTTCAAAGAATATGCCCCTCGTTATATGCTGCATCATTTAACGGCGCCGAGTCGTACGATTCTTTTGCATCAGTTAGAAGAACATCTGACCATGACGGAGTCGAAACTCAAACATTTGTTTGATGAACTATACGCTGTTCGCCAACAACGTATTGTTTCACTCAAAGACATGACTGAAAAATATTTAAAATCACAGAACTACGATATGTCGATTCGAGACTATTTATCTTATATCTGGTCTCTTACTTATGGCGCAGCATTATTATTGAACTCAAGCTATTACCAGCGTTCAATTGGCTCTCGCCAAAAACTGATTAATCTCTATGTCAGCCAAGCGCTATCTTTACCTACTCAAACAGTACAGATCGATCTAAAAGAATTTCAGCTCGATGAAAACGCTTAAATAAAAAAAGGACTGTGATGACAGTCCTTTTTTATGATCGAAGCATGCCAATTATTTAGCTTTACGCTCTTTCTCAAGTAGGAAGTCAACGACTTGAGTCACTTTAGCATCTTCACCTTGCACCACATATTTGCCATTTACTACAACTGCTGGAACACCCGTCAACTGATATTGTTGAGCTAATTTGTTAGATTCAGCAATTTTTGCAGTAATTGGGAATGAATTGAACATACTGTTAAACTTCTGTTCTGGCACACCATAACGTGCAAAGAATTTTGCTTGAGAAGCTTGGTCAAAGATTTGTTGCCCCCCTTCATGAATCGCATGGAACAATGGAATATGGGTTTTCTTGCGTACGCCAAGCGCTTCAGAAACGTAGTAACCACGTGCGCCCTGCTCCCATACTTTATTCATCGCAGCAGGTGTACGTAAGAAATAAACATCACTTGGAATCTTCTTTAACCACGTTTGCATATGTGGCTCAAGTTTGAAGCAATGTGGACATCCGTACCAAAAGAATTCACGTACTTCGAGTTTGCCTGCTGGTGCAGCGGTCTTCACTGGATTCGCAACCACCGTATAATCTTTACCAGCAACAAAATTAGCCGCCATAGCATTCATTGAAAACGCCATTGCAACCGCACTTAAACCACCTAATACTAACTTTTTCATTGAGTTTGCTTTTCCTCTAAGCATTTTTCGTAAGTTTATATGCTAAATATAAACCAAACACGATCAATTCGTTTTGCTTCTGTGAAGTTTTTTATAGGATTTATCGCTTTTTTTTCAAGAATCGCTACACTAGACCTAGATCATTATGCCAATAAATAGAGGTGACACCATGTCGCAATTGAATGTTGACCCACAAGAAATCGCAAAATTTGAAGCACTGGCTGCCAAATGGTGGGATCAACATTCTGAATTCCGCCCACTCCATCAAATTAACCCATTACGTTTAAACTGGATTGATGAGCGTGTAGGTGGATTGGCAGGCAAGAAAGTTTTGGATGTCGGTTGCGGTGGTGGCATCCTCGCGGAAAGCATGGCACGTCGTGGTGCAGATGTTCTCGGTATTGATATGGGCGAAGCCCCGCTCGCTGTCGGTCGTCTGCACGCACAACAAGAAAATGTACAAAACATTGAATATCGCCAAATCCCTGTTGAGCAGCTTGCGCTAGAACAAGCAGGTCAATACGATGTTGTCACATGCATGGAAATGATGGAGCACGTGCCTGATCCAGCTTCGATTGTAAAAGCATGTCAAAGTTTGGTGAAACCAGGCGGTCATGTATTCTTTTCAACGATCAACCGTAATCCTAAATCGTATTTGTTTGCGATCATTGGCGCTGAGTACGTGTTACGTTTACTACCAAAAGGCACGCACGATTATCATAAATTCATTCGCCCCTCTGAAATGGCGCATGATATTCGCAACGCTGGTCTTAGCTTAAAAGAAATGATTGGTCTTCACTATAATCCAATCACCAAACACTATTGGTTAGCGCCAAATGTCGATGTGAATTATATGGTTCATACTACCAATACAGGTGCCTAATGAAAGCGGTATTATTCGATCTTGATGGAACGCTCATAGATACTGCGGCTGACTTTATTCGCATCATTCAACAGATGTGTCGTGATGAACAACGTCCAGTTGTTGATGCAGAGTTAATTCGAACTCAAGTGTCAGAAGGCGCTCGAGCCATGGTGAAATTGGTCTATCCAGAATTAGACGTGACTGATCCTGTGTTTCTCGCTCATCGCCAACGCTTTTTAGATGTATATGGTGAAAATATCGTTGTAGATACAGACCTTTTTAATGGTATGTACCCTTTACTCGAAGAGCTAGAAGCAAAACAAATTCCATGGGGTATCGTAACCAACAAACCACGTGGTCTGAGTGAGTCCCTGCTTAAAGAGTTAAATCTCAGCTCACGTTGTTCAGTCTTGGTTTGCCCCGAAGATGTTCAAAATACCAAACCAGATCCTGAACCTATGTATTTGGCTGCAAAACAACTTCAAATTGCTGCCGAAGAAATCATCTATGTTGGTGATCATCCTCGTGATATCGATGCAGGTCGTAATGCGAGTATGTATACGATTTTGGCAGCGTATGGTTATTTACCAATTGAATCTCGTGATGACCTTGATGCGTGGAATGCAGATGCGATTATCCAAACAGTTCCGGAATTACATGAATTGCTCAAACAGAAAATCACTGTTTTGTCAGAAAATCAGCGTATGATGGGTTAAGCATTAAAGATAATTATAGGAGGCATAACAATGAAATATTCAGAATATCAACCTCGTCCTGATCTATTAAAAGACCGCATTATTCTGATTACAGGTGCGGGTGATGGTATTGGGCGTGCGGCTGCTATTAGTTATGCCTTGCATGGCGCTACCGTCGTATTACATGGTCGCACACTGAATAAGCTTGAAGTTATTTATGATGAAATTGAGGGCTTAGGTGCACCTCAACCTGCAATTTTACCTTTACAGCTGTCTACCGCATCAAGCCATGACTATGAGCTATTGGTCGACACACTCGAGCAACAGTTTGGTCGTTTAGACGGTATTTTACATAATGCAGGCATGTTAGGTGATCGCGTCGAATTAGCACATTATCCTGTAGATGTTTGGGATGATGTTATGGCCGTTAATCTAAGAGCGCCTTTTGCATTAACTCAAGCATTATTACCTTTACTCGAAAAGTCTGATCGCGCTTCAGTTGTATTTACCAGTTCAAGTGTAGGTCGAGAAGCTCGCGCATTGTGGGGAGCTTACTCCGTTTCAAAAGTTGCGATTGAAGCGATGAGTAAAATTTTTGCAGCTGAAAACACGTATCCGAATATTCGATTCAACTGCATCAATCCTGGTGGGACGCGAACAGCCATGCGAGCAAAAGCCTATCCTGAAGAGGATCCAAAGGTTTTACCAACACCGGATAGCATCATGCCTGCCTATTTATATTTGATGGGTGATGACAGTTTAGAAATGAATGGTCAAAGCATAGATGCTCAAAGCTAGAATGATAAAAAATCTAATGGATGAGTGAGAGAGGCTGCTGAAGGAATCTTCATAGTTTTAAACGAATCATGAATTGATCTTCACAGTTTCTCTGCATTTTTAAGTTACAGTTTTCACATGAGAGACATCCGAAGTCACTAAGGTGCATCATGAAAAAAATTTTCATTATCTTTGTTTTAGGTTCAACCGCTGTATTAAGTAGTATGAACAGCATCGCAGGTCCACACTTTGATCGCGGAGAAGACTCGCGAGGTGGTTGGCAAGGTCGTGGTTTAGATAACTCGGATAATGAAAATCGTATGCGTGAACGTCGTATGCGCGAAGAACGTGGTGTTGAACGTTTGAAACAACATCGTTGGCAAGCAGGTTATGTAATGCCTCAACATTATCGAGGTAATGGTTATAAAGTTGATTATAAACAAAATAATCTTCCGAAACCGGGTCGAAATGAACAATGGTATAAAATCAATAATGACTACATTCTAGTCAATTCCGATGATAATAGTATTATTCGTATTGTCGGTTTCTAAACCTTAAAAAACCTCAGTTGAGCAATTTAAATTCGCCACAACAGCACTAAGAGATTTATCTTTTACTTTTTTTGGTTAGAATCAAATAAATTGCAGTAAATCTGAGATCGACATGGCGAACCAAATCACTGAAACTTCAAATAGTACAGCGCAAGATTATGTACATTGGTTTCGCCATTCAGCACCTTATATCAATGCTCATCGTGATAAAACATTCGTCCTGATGTTTGGCGGTGAAGCGGTTCAACATGATAATTTCCAACATATCATCCATGATATTGCCTTGCTGCACTCGTTAGGTATTCGTCTGATCCTAGTACATGGTGCACGTCCTCAAATTAATCAAAATTTGCTTGAACGCAAAATTGAAACACCTTTTCATCAAAATCGTCGTGTAACGACACGCGAGTCTTTACGCGGCGTTATGAATGCTGTTGGTTCGATTCGCTTAGAAATCGAAGCACTCCTGTCTATGGGTCTTGCGAACTCACCGATGTACGGCGCCCGTATTGATGTTGTATCGGGTAATTTTGTCACCGCAAAACCTTATGGTATTCGTGATGGTATCGATTTCCAACTGACAGGTGATGTACGTTCAATCGATACAGATGCAATTCAGCGTCATTTAGATAATCACAATATTGTGTTGCTAGGACCGACAGGCTACTCCACCACAGGTGAGGTGTTTAATTTACTGGCTGAGGAGGTTGCAACCAAAACTGCAACTGCGATTAAAGCCGATAAACTCATTTTCTTGGGTGAAAAACAAGGTTTAATGAATCAAAAACAGCACTTGCTTCGTGAACTAAGCCCTCGTCAACTTGAACCTTATATTCAACAGTTCCAAGCAAATAATCCTGAATTTTCATTACATTTAAAACAAGCCCAACAAGCCTCTTTATCAGGGGTTCATCGTGTACATTTAATTTCTTATGCTTATGATGGCGCATTGATCGAGGAGTTATTCACTCGTGATGGTATAGGTACCATGATTACCGATGCACATTATGAAGAAGTTCGAATTGCCAATATCCATGATGTTGGTGGTCTCATTAATCTACTTCGTCCACTCGAACAAGAAGGTATTTTGGTTTATCGCTCTCGGGAACGTCTTGAGAGTGAGATTGAACAATTTGCAGTGATTGAACGAGATGGCATGATCTTGGCTTGCGCTGCATTGTATCCAATACCTGCACAGGACGATGAAATTCGTTCAGCCGAAATTGCCTGTGTTGCAGTCGATTCTAGCTATCGAAAATCCAATCGTGGCAGCCAAATTCTGCAATTCTTGGAAAGCAAAGCCAAACAGCAAGGTATACAACAATTATTCGTTCTCACCACTCGAACAGGTCACTGGTTTTTAGAGCAAGGATTTCTTCCTGCCACTGTGGATGACTTACCCAACGCTCGCCAAGCGCTCTATAATTATCAAAGAAATTCACTTGTGTTTAAAAAGGCATTGAACTAATTCAAGTACGTGAAGATATTTTTATTTCTGATAAAGATATCTTCGAATCGCTCAATACTGTGATTATTGTTTTAATTTAATTTGATCTAAAACCTTAAATAAAATTTAAAAGATATAATAAACATTAGCTTAGGTGAGATTTTTTAATTCCTTCATTATTCAATAAATCACTAAACTTATTCTTTTTTCTATTTTGCACTTTTACTGATAACTAAAGCCTGATTATTTATTTTTTCTGCAATAAAAAGCGTTCTAGTTTAGTTGCTCACTTATTTAGATCTTTTTGGATTTACGGGGAGCACAACCACTATGAACATTTCAATGCATTCTTCATGGCTAAAATACACACTTCTTGCTGCAAGTCTTAGCAGCTTATTGGGTATTTCTGGTTGTGCTAAAAAACCTGAGCAGCAAGCAGAAACAAAACAAGAAACCACAACATTAAACATCGGCTTCCAGAAATATGGCATCTTGCCGATTGTCAAAGCAAAAGGTGAATTAGAAAAAAGTCTTGCTGCTCAGGGTGTGAATATTAAATGGGTTGAGTTTCCAGCGGGTCCTCAACTCTTGGAAGGTTTAAATGTTGGGAGCGTAGTATTTGGTGAAGCAGGTGAAGCACCACCTATCTTTGCTCAAGCAGCGAACCCTAACTTAGTTTACGTTGCAAACCAACCACCTGCACCTACTGCTGAAGCTCTGATTGTGCAGAAAAATTCACCGATTCAATCAATACAAGATTTGAAGGGTAAACGTGTTGCTTTAAACAAAGGTTCAAACGTTCATTATCTTTTATTAAAACTGCTTGAAGCGCATAACCTTACGCTCAATGACATTCAGCCCGTTTATCTCCCTCCTTCTGATGCCCGTGCTGCTTTTGAAAAAGGTGCCGTCGATGCTTGGGTGATTTGGGACCCATTCTTCTCTGCTGCTGAACATCAAATCCAAGCTCGAGTAATTGCGAACGGTGAACATCTGGTCAGTAATCATCAATTCTATTTGGCTGATCGTAAGTTTGCTGAATCCAATCCAGCAGTTTTGAAAACTCTGGTTGCCACTCTGAATCAAACAACTGACTGGGTCAAAGCACATCCTGATGACGCAGCTAAATTACTCGAAAAACCGACAGGGCTGGAATTTGCGGTTTTAAAAACATCAATCTCTCGTATGGGTTTCGGCGTTCAACCAATCTCTGAAAAAGTCGCTAAAGAACAACAATACGTTGCTGATGCATTTTTTGCGCAAAAACTTATTCCAAAACAGCTTGTCATCCAAGATGCCATCCTAAAAAACGATGTTAAATAATTGGAGATCTCGATGAAGGTATTTTCTAGCGTTTCAATTTTGGGTGTATTGATCGCGGCTGTGACAATCGGAGGCTGTCAAAAAATCGAACAGCCGTTGGTAGACACAGCGAGCTCTACTGAAAATAGCGCGGTAAAAACACTTTCTATCGGCTTCCAAAAATCTTCGCTGAATCTACTGGTCGCAAGACAACAGAAATTATTCGAGCAAGCCTTTCCAAATGCCAGAATTGAATGGCGTGAATTTCCTGCAGGTCCACAATTACTTGAAGCATTGGCTGTTGGTGCTGTCGATTTTGGTTCTGTTGGAAATACACCACCTATTTTTGCTCAAGCAGCTGCCAAGCCATTAACTTATGTGGCTTATGAAGTTGTCGCACCTACTGCACAAGCCATATTGGTTCACCCCAATAGCCAAATCAATACACTACAAGATTTGAAAGGTAAACGAATTGCTGTGCAAAGAGGTTCTAGTGCACATGAGCTGCTCGCTAAGACCTTACAGAAAGCTCAATTGTCTTGGCAAGATATCGAACCCATTTGGTTACCGCCCTCTGATGCACGTGCTGCATTTGACAAACAAGCGGTAGATGCTTGGGCAATTTGGGAACCTTATTTGGGCACTGCGGAATTACAGGGTCATACCAAAGCGTTGATTGACGGGCGATCTTTCCCAACCACTTATTCTTTTTATATTGGCAACCCAAATTTCATCCAGAAGCATACTCAAGCTGTACAGAAAGTCATAAATGCGATCAATGATGCAGATCACTGGATCGTAAAACACCAAGATCAAGCCTTAAAAATCTATGCAGGCAGTACAGGCTTAGATAGTCAAGTTGCTCAACGTGTTTTAGACAAAAGACCAAAACCTTCGCCTGTTCGTCCTCTCACAACAGAGGTAATTCTCCACCAACAAGAGATTGCCGATTTATTTCAACAAGAGCAATTGATCCCTGTGCAAATTGACGTTCAGCGCAGCGTTTGGTCTACCAAATAAATGCTTATTTTACTTTCATAAGGAACATCGACATGAATATTTTTTGGTTTATTCCCACTCACGGTGACAGTCGTTATTTAGGCACCAGCAAGGGTGCTCGTCAGGTCGATCATGCTTATATGAAACAGATTGCGGTTGCTGTAGATAATCTTGGCTATGCAGGAGTATTAATTCCAACTGGTCGCTCTTGTGAAGACCCTTGGATCACCGCAGCAAGCCTAATCGATGCCACAAAACAGCTTAAATTTTTAGTCGCACTTCGACCAGGAATCACGACGCCTGCACTCGCTGCACGAATGGCTGCCACATTTGATCGCTTATCAAATGGTCGTATTTTATTAAATCTTGTGACTGGTGGTGATGAGCAAGAACTCAAAGGTGATGGTTTATATGAAGACCATAGTACGCGTTATCAAACGGCATCTGAATATGTAAAAATTTGGCGTGAAATCCTAAGCCGATCACATACTGGTGAATCATTCACTTTTCATGGTGAGCGCTTAAGCGTTGACGATGCCAAACTTTTGTACCCACCTGTGCAAAAACCTTATCCTCCCCTTTGGTTTGGTGGATCATCGGAAGATGCTACTGAACTTGCAGCGGAACAAGTGGATACCTATTTAACATGGGGTGAACCACCAGCTGCTGTAAAAGAAAAAATCGAATATTTAAAAGCTAAGGCTGCTTCCAAAGGCCGTAGCTTGAATTATGGAATCCGTTTACATGTGATAGTACGCGAGACTAACCAACAAGCCTGGGCTGCAGCCGATGAATTAATTCAATATTTAGATGATGAGACTATTGCAGCAGCGCAGAAAAAATTTGCACAAATGGACTCTATCGGCCAGCAGCGCATGGCAGCCCTGCACGGTGGGCGTAAAGATCAGTTGGAGGTCTCACCAAACTTATGGGCAGGTATTGGTTTAGTCCGTGGCGGCGCAGGCACAGCCTTGGTTGGTGATCCAGAAACCGTTGCTGCACGTATTCAAGAATATGCTGAGTTAGGTATCGATACTTTTATCTTCTCAGGCTACCCACATTTAGAAGAATCAATCCGTTTTGCAGAATTGGTGTTTCCGTTATTGCCACTAAAAACACGAGAGAAACTTGCACAACCTCATTTAACAGGCCCCTTCGGTGAAATTATTGCCAACAATTATGTGCCCGAAGTCAAACAGCCTAAAGTGTTAAACAAGGAGACCGCATGACTACACAAAATGTTTCACGTGGAACACTAAGCATTTTTACCAATCTTCTACCGTGGCTATTCCCTATTTTATTGATCGTGATATGGCAAGTTGCATCAAGTTCGGGTCTCTTGCAAAGTCGTGTTCTTCCTGCACCGACCGCTGTAGTGAGTGCCTTTTGGCACTTACTAATTAGTGGCGAGCTTTGGCAGCACGTAAAGGTCAGCGCTGGACGGGCATTACTTGGATTACTCATCGGAGGCGGTCTAGGTCTACTGCTCGGGTTATTGAATGGTTCATCACGGATCGCATCGACCTTACTCGATACAACTCTACAAATGATCCGCAATATCCCTGCTTTAGCACTGATTCCATTGGTTATTTTATGGTTCGGTATTGACGAAACAGCCAAATTATTTCTAGTTGCGGTCGGTGTGTTTTTTCCAATTTATATCAACACCTATCACGGTATTCGTTCTGTTGACCCTCAACTAATCGAAATGGGAAAAAGTTATGGTCTGAGTCGCTGGCAACTGTATAAAGAAATTATTTTACCTGGGGCCATGCCTTCAATTTTAGTCGGTTTTCGTTTTTCACTCGGCTTGGTTTGGGTGCTTCTGATCGTAGCTGAAACGATATCAGCGCAATCTGGTATTGGTTATATGACCATGAATGCACGTGAATTTTTACAAACAGATATCGTTTTGGTCGGCATTTTGCTCTATGCCCTACTTGGAAAACTAGCTGATGTTTTTGCACAGATATTAGAACGTTATTTATTGCGTTGGCATGCAGGCTATCAAAAATAAAAAGGATCAATTTATGACGAATCTCAACCTAAAATTCTTAAGTGAATCTCGCACCCAAGACTCACTATCAAAGGATGACAATAGCAATGGGGCTGCTATTCAAATTGAGCAACTCTATAAATATTATGGTGATGTCAAAGTATTAGAAGATCTAGATTTAGATATTCAAGCAGGTGAATTTGTTGCAATTGTTGGACGTAGTGGTTGTGGTAAAAGCACATTGTTACGTTTAATCGCCCAACTGGAAAAACCAAGTTATGGCGAAATCAAATATCAATCTGCACGCCATTTTAGAGAAGGGATTACCAATGCTGATATTAGGGTCATGTTTCAAGATCCACGTCTACTACCATGGAAAAGTGTATTGAAAAATACGCAACTTGGATTAGCCAAAGAAAAATATAAATTTACCGAGCAATTGCTAGAAAAAGTGGGCTTAAAAGATAAAGCCGAACATTGGCCCACTCAACTTTCAGGGGGACAACGTCAACGTGTTGCTTTAGCGCGTGCTCTATCGCATGCGCCTCGCATTCTACTACTGGACGAGCCATTAGGTGCATTAGATGCGCTGACACGATTAGAGATGCAAAATCTCATCGAACAACTTTGGAATGAGCAAGGTTTTACCGCTATTTTAGTGACCCATGATGTTAGTGAGGCCGTTCAACTGGCAGATCGTATTATCTTGCTCGATCAAGGTCACATTAAACAGAGTTTCAACGTAGATTTAGCTCGTCCACGCGTTAAGAATATTGCCTTCACACGCCTAGAACAGCAGGTTTTAGAGGCTGTTTTAGCCACATGAGCTATATGTTTTACGACTAAGAAAAATGACTGATCGTTCTGTTTTTGTCTACAAAATAAGCGGCAGAAGATACCCAAAATGGTCAGTTTTTACCGTTAATCAACAGAACGTTACCGTTAATCTAAGAACTGAACGATTTTTGCTAAAAAAAATGTGTTCTTGTGCACAGATATATGAATTTATCTTACAATGTCAAGGACATTTTTTGAATCAAGCTCGCAGATGGAACAGAAAAAAAGTACACAAAAGCGCAATCAACTGCTGAATGCTGCCCTAGATGTTTTTTCCGTCTATGGGTTCAGCGGCGCAAGTTTGGATGAGATTGCACAACTTGCAAATATGCATAAATCGAATATTTTCTATTACTATGAAAATAAAGAGTCACTTTATGTTGAAGTGCTCACCACGGTATTACAAAAGTGGCTTGCACCCTTGCAAACCCTAGAGTCTGAGCTTGAGCCAACTGAAGCCCTCACTCACTATTTAATTCAAAAAATTGAAAGCTCGCGTGATCAACCGAAAGCCTCTCGTTTGTTTGCTTTAGAGATCATCCAAGGTGCTCCACATATCTTGCCGATCTTAAAAGGACCTTTGAGAAAGCTGTTTAAACGCAAAACTAAAGTGATCCAAACTTGGCAGGAACAAGGGAAAATCTCAACAGAAATCGATGCAGAACTGTTAATTATTAACATTTGGTCAATTACGCAGAATTATGCGGATTTTGCTACACAAATGGAGATGGTGACAGGCAAAACTTTACGCAATCGCAGCATGTACCAACGCACGGTTGAACATACCGTGCATATGATGCTTTATGGTGTGATCCCTCGCTAAATTAGCCCATTAAAAAAAGCCCATCTCGATCGATGGGCTTTTTTATTAGAAGTGAGCTTGATACAAAGCGAGCAGTTTTTGTGCTCCTACCAATAGGTTTTCTTCCCAGTCTAAATGAGCAGTATCATCTGCCCCATCCGTAATATATTTTACTGAAATCAACCGCACCCCAAGTTTTTGACACACCTTTGCCAGAGCATAACCCTCCATATCTACTAAATTGCAATGAACCTTCGGAACCCCAGTTTCAAATGAATCACCCGTACCACAAATCCCTTTAGGTAAATATTCAAAATAGGCTGGTGTATGAATCTCAGCAGGTAAATGTTCATCCATAGGCGTGACCCCGACCGCAAAGCCCAAGGGTGATACATCCATATCACGCTGCACGAAAGTCGTCACCTCAACTAAACTATGTGCATTAAAATGAGAGCTTCCAGCGCTACCCAAGTTGATCAAGGTTTTACATCCCGTTTTTTGGATTACCTCAAATGCCTTGAATGCTGCATTAATTTTACCGATACCACTATAGTGAACTTCAATTCCAGCTTGCTCAAATAGACCTTTTGATTCATTTGGCAGTGCCATCATCAAAGCAACATCAGCATTCATAACCACATACTCTATTCAGATTAAAGCCAACACACATAAAAAGGTGTGCTCTTGCACAACGATTATCTTATTGCATCTTTTGCTGTAAGGCGACCAAACAAGGAGAGAAAAATAGTTGACCACTATATGCACCAACCACTGTTTTTTTCATCACCAAAGCCCATAACGCTAGCAAAACAATACTCAAAGCTACAGCAATATAGGTAAAGAAATTGAACTGTAACTGATGCGCCAAATTAAAGATCGCTAAAATAAATACACCAAATGGGAAAGTCAGCCCCCACCAACCAAAGTTAAAAGGAATCCCTGTACGCGCGTGACGTACAGTCGTTAAAACCGCGATGCCAAACCACCACAAGCCAAAGCCCAATAACACCAAACCACCAATGACGCCTATGGCTGGCACTATTGTCGCCAATTCTTCTAATCCAACAGCATTCAAAATACGTGGAGCTTGCTGACCGAGTAACAACAAAGCCAATGCCCCTGTTCCAATCGGTCCTAAACATAACCAGCTAGAAATCGCGACTTCTTTTTCAGGCAACTGATGCAAAGCCAGACGTAACATTAAAATGGTTAAGATTGCAAAAGCAGGCAATACAGAAATCCCCCACAGCACATACCCCATGATCAAGATCGCTAAAGCATGCTGATCCGCGGCCAAATGCTGTAATAGTAATCCTGCAGAACTCGCAGCCACCTCACACGCCACGATTGGCAACAACCAAACCGCGGTCATACGTTGCAATTGATGGTCCTGACAGCTAAACATACAAAATGGCACCACCCATGCAATCAACACCGCAAGAAATACATCGAGATACCAAAGATAAGTCGCTATCTGAACCGCAATATCACCATATAAATGCACCCCAAAGCTCAGGAAACCATTCGCAATCGTCGCTAGTCCCATCGGTATCGCACCTAAAAACAAGCTCATGTTTGGGTGGTTAAAAATCTGTTTTGCTTCAGTCGGAAATAGAATCCAACGCAAGCCATAAAGAATACTGAAAGTGATAAATAGCAAGATATTGAACTGCCATAATTTAGTCGCAAGCATAAACAAGACTGATGAAGCAAAAGGCAGCTGTGCTAAAATCATCGCCACCACACCTGTTCCCATCGTGGCGGTAAACCAGTTTGGGGTAAAATGGCGAATCACATCTCTGCTTTGTTCTAGCTGATAAAATGGCTTTTTCATCTCTTTCTCGATCTATAGCGACGATTAAGCTATCTTAAGCGACCCAATTAATAAGAAAAACTGATTTATTTTTATTTAATGAATCAATAAAAATGATATATTGCGTTTAAATATTGAAATTTCCTTGCGTAAAAACACAACAACAAGACGAATCGCTGAGAATATGGCAATATATAGCCTTTGCAAAATTCACTGAATTTAACGCCCATGAAGTTGCTTCGTCTCAACGCATTATCGCCAGATTTTCAGTTACCTCCGAGCGCGGTAACGATTGGCAATTTTGATGGTGTCCATCTGGGTCACCAAGCGATGATTGCTCAACTGAAAACATTGGCTGATGCCAAAGGCTTAAAAACATTAGTGATGATTTTTGAGCCACAACCGCTTGAATTTTTTAAAGCTTATGATGCACCTCCTCGCATCAGCTCGCTCAGAGAAAAAGTAGAATATTTAACTGAGTTAGGGGTGGATTATATTGCTGTCGCCAAGTTTGATCAGTATTTTAGAAGTCTTAATGCAACCGAGTTTGCTGAGTTACTCAAATTAAAACTCAATGCTCAAAGCTTAGTATTAGGTGATGACTTTCATTTTGGTAAAGACCGCCAAGGCAATAGCGAATTCCTACGCGATTATGGATTTGACGTCACTAATTTAAATACGGTGGCTTTAAATGGTGAACGTGTGAGTTCAACTCGTATTCGCCAAGTTTTACAAGCAGGTGATCTTGCTTTAGCTGCTAAATTATTGGGTCGTCCATACAGCATTACAGGTCGTGTGCAATATGGCGATCAGATTGGACGTACACTTGATTTTCCAACGATTAATGTCCGTTTAAATCGCCATAAACCGTGTTTAAGTGGTATTTATGCGGTGGACGTGGTATGTGAGAATGCTTCTCTCACAGCCAAAATTCAACATATAGATACTGAGTTGAATGGAATTGCTGGTTATCAAGCTGATAGTTTGTTTGGTGCAGGTCATGTCGGGACACGTCCAGCTATTCAACAAGATCATCCAGAGTGGCGATTAGAAGTACATTTCCCTGATGTTTCTGCTAATCTGTATGGCCTATTGATGCGGGTAACTTTTCTTCACTATTTACATGGCGAACTGAATTACCCTTCGCTTGAAGCACTCAAAGCTGGGATAGATGATGATGTGCAAAAACTACGAGACTATCGTAAGCGCACACCAGAATTTCCTTTTTAAATTTTAAATTTCATTTTTGTAGAACATGTCAGTTTAGACTGATAAAACTGGAAGAAAACTTGCATGAGCGATAAGCAAACTCCTGAAAATGCAGTGGATTATAAAGCCACACTCAATTTGCCTGATACTGAATTTGCGATGAAAGCAAATTTGGCTGTGCGTGAAGCCAAATGGTTAGAAGAGTGGTATGCCGACAACATTTATCAGCAGATTCGCGCATCGCGTATTGGCAAGAAAAAATATGTACTTCATGATGGCCCTCCATATGCCAATGGTCAAATCCACTTAGGTCATGCAGTCAATAAAGTTCTAAAAGACATCATCATCAAAAGCCGCGTGATGGATGGCTTTGATGCACCCTATGTTCCTGGTTGGGACTGTCACGGATTACCGATTGAGCTTAAAGTAGAAGAGAAAGTGGGTAAGGTTGGTGTCAAGGTCGACGCATCTACCTTCCGCAAAGCCTGCCGTGAATATGCTTACACACAAGTCGAGTTACAGAAAAAAGACTTCGTGCGTATGGGTGTGTTTGGTGACTGGGATAATCCATACCTCACCATGAACTTTAAACAAGAAGCTGACATCGTACGCTCTTTGGGTGCGATTGCTAAAGCGGGTCATATTGAACCAGGTTTGAAGCCTGTGAACTGGTGTTTGGACTGCGGTTCAGCACTTGCAGAAGCAGAAGTTGAATATGAAGATAAAAAATCTGATGCAATTGATGTCGGTTTCACCGTCATTGATCTTAAAGATTTAAGCGCACGTCTAAGTATTGATGTTCAAGATGTGACTGATATTGTCATTTGGACAACTACACCGTGGACTTTACCTGCCAACCAAGCTGTTGCAGTACATGCCGACATTGACTACCAACTGGTACAAGTAAGCACTGAACGAGGCTCACAAAACTTCATTCTTGCCAAAGATCTAGTTGAATCAGCAATCGAACGTTACAAGCTCGAAAATCCAGTTGTATTGGCTGATTTTAAAGGTGCTGTCATCGAGAAGCTATTATTACAACATCCTTTAATTACTGATCGTCAAGTCCCAGTAATTGTTGGTGAGCACGTAATTGCGACGAGCGGTACAGGTGCGGTACATACTGCTCCTGGACACGGTGTAGACGACTATAAAGTAGGACTGCAATACAATCTAAAAGTCGATAATCCAGTCGGTGGTAATGGCGTATATTTACCAACTGCACCGATTTTTGCGGGTGAACACATCTACAAAGCCAATCCAAAAATTATCGAAGCTTTGGGTGCTGAAGGTCGTTTATGGGCACATCAGCCAATTAAACATAGCTATCCACATTGCTGGCGTCATAAAACACCGATTATCTTCCGTGCAACACCACAATGGTTTATCAGCATGGATGCCAAAGGTTTGCGTCAAACTGCTTTAAATGCGATTGAAAATGACATCGAATTTGTTCCAGATTGGGGGAAAAATCGTATTCAATCGATGATCGAAGGTCGTCCTGACTGGTGTATCTCACGTCAACGTACTTGGGGCGTACCAATCCCATTCTTTGTACACAAAGATACTAATGCATTACACCCTCGTACACCTGAACTCATTGAAGAAGTGGCTAAACTGATCGAACAAGAAGGTATTGATGGTTGGTATAACCGTGATGCTAGCGACTTCATTGGTGCAGATGCTGAACAGTATAATGCCGTACGCGATACACTTGACGTTTGGTTTGACTCAGGTACTACACATTATGCAGTGTTGCGTGAACGTGAAGAGTTACAAGACCCTGCAGATTTGTATCTTGAAGGTTCAGACCAACATCGTGGCTGGTTCCAATCGTCATTGTTAACTTCAATTGCGATCAATGAACGTGCACCATATAAAGGTCTACTCACTCACGGATTCGTCGTGGATGAGAAAGGTCGTAAAATGTCTAAATCATTAGGCAACATCATCACCCCACAAGACATCATCAAAGATATGGGTGCAGATGGTTTACGTTTCTGGATTGCTTCGGCTGACTATCGCTATGAAATGACCGCAGGTAAAGAAATCTTTAGCCGTGCGTCTGATGGTTATCGTCGTATCCGCAACACGTTACGCTTCTTGTTGGCAAACTTAAATGGTTTCAAACCATCAACAGATGTTCTACCTGTAAATGAGTTGATTGCATTAGATCAATACATCTTACAACGTGCTGCTGATGTTCAAAAAACCATTCAGCAAGCCTATGAAGAGATGAACTTCCACATTGTAACTAACGCATTGACCAATTTCTGTATCAATGACTTAGGTGGTTTCTATCTCGACATCATCAAAGATCGTCAGTACACCACCAAAGCAGATTCACAAGCTCGCCGTTCAGCACAAACTGCGCTGTATCATTTAGTACAAGCTTTTGTGCGCTGGATGTCACCAATCCTGAGCTTTACTGCTCAAGAAGCTTGGCCATTGATCCCAGAGCAAACTGAGAAATATGTATTTACTGCTGAATGGTATGACATCCCAACGGCATCAACAGCAAACTTGCTTTCAGAAGCAGATTGGCAAACATTGATTAGCGTAAAATCAGCAGTAAATAAACAGATTGAAGCAGCACGTAACGCTAAACTTGTTGGTAGTAACTTATCTGCAAAAGTTGAACTTTGGGCAGATGAAGCATTACAAACATTATTAAATCAGTTGGCTGATGAATTACGTTTCGTCTTGATCACGTCTCAAGTCATCGTTTACCCGTATGCTGAACAAGGTGAAAGCACTGACTTAACAGGATTACGTGTCAAAGTTTCTGCGGCTGATGGTGAAAAATGTGTACGTTGCTGGCATGTATTGCCAGACGTGAATACCCACGTTGGTCATGCTGGTTTATGCGCTCGTTGTATCGTCAATGTCACTGGTAGTGGCGAAGTGAGAAAGTATGCCTAATACACAAGCAAAAAAAGGCTTGTTCCAGTTTTATCCTCATAATCTCATGTGGCTTGGACTTTCAGTCCTTGCCATTGTGTTAGATCAATGGACAAAATGGATTGCAAGTACACACTTAAACTATGCCGATCCTGTTCCTGTATTACCTTTCCTGAATTGGACATTACTGCATAACTATGGTGCTGCATTCAGTTTTCTTTCTGATGCTGGTGGCTGGCAACGTTACTTTTTTACTTCTTTAGCAGGCTTTGTCTCGATTATCTTTATTTTTTGGTTAATGAAAATGCCAAAAAAAATGATCATCCTTCCGATGGCAATTGCATTAATTCTCGGTGGTGCTATAGGCAACCTTATAGACCGCGTCTCATTGGGTTATGTCGTTGACTTTATTCATGTCTATTATCAAGACAGTCACTTCCCTGCTTTTAATATTGCAGATAGTGCGATTACCTTAGGAACAATCCTGCTACTTATTGATACTTTTTTCCTTGAAAAGAAACGTATCCAAAATGCGGAAACAAAAAATGTCTGAAATTATCCAACCAAACGAAGAAATTCGGATTGAAGATGGTTCAAAAGTTGATTTACATTTTTCAGTATCGATCGAAAATGGTGTTGAAATTGATAATACCCGTGGTCGTGAAGAGCCTGTTAGTCTAGTCATTGGGGATGGCAACCTACTCCCAGGATTTGAAAAAGCATTATTTGGTTTACGTGCAGGCGATCGTCGTACTGTACATTTACCGCCAGAAGATGCTTTTGGTCCATGGAATCCTGAAAATATTCAAACTTTTGATACCGTGAAGTTTGAACAACGTCCTATCATCGGGCATATGATTGAATTTGAAGATAAAGCTAAAGCAACCTTGTTTGGCATCGTAAAATCAGTCAATGATGACATCACAGAGATTGACTTTAATCATCCACTTGCTGGTAAAAACATTACCTTTGAAGTTGAAATCTTTAAAGTGACCCCAGCAGGTCAGCAAGGCATCAAATTGATGTAACACAAAAGCTCTCAAATGAGAGCTTTTTTTATCGCCTAAAAAAAGTATAAGATCATTTAAAGGCATTCATTTTTAAAATCAAAGCAATAACACAGGAATTTAAATATGCTCATTTATATTATAGTCGGCAGTGTTCGTGAAAGTCGAACTGCAATTAAAGTTGCAAACTGGGTACAACAAGCAATCTCTAAGCTCACGTTAAATAATCTTCAAACAGAAATCGTCGATCTTAAAGAGTGGGATTTACCGTTATTTGCAGGTGCTCACCCACCCGCAACAGGTATCTATGATCAACCTAAACAGCAAGCTTAGGCAGATAAAATTGCTCAAGCACAAGGATTCATATTTATTAGCCCTGAATATAACCATGGCTATAGTCCAGCACTGAAAAATGCCTTGGATTATATTGGTAAAGAATGGCAAGGCAAACCTGCAGCTTTTATCGGCTATGGTTCAACCAATGGTTCCCGTTCAATTAGCCAAATTCGTCAAGTAACTTCAAGCTTAGGTCTAGTTGATCCAAACGCCGTCATTGAAATTCGAGACATTTATAAACGCAATAAAGACGAAAAATTTGAAGCCAATGAATTTGAAGTGAAAGGATTAGCAGCACTCGTTGCCAAATTACAGAAATATAATATCGTTTAGTTGTACGTCTAAGCGTACATTGATCAGGTAGATTTACGTCTATTCCACTGTTGACTTGACCGCTAATATAAGATGCATAAAGAGACAGGAAGTCTCATCGAAAATAACAAGATACGCAGGAAGCGGTCGTTGATAAGGAATATAAACGACAAGAAACTGAATACTAAGAAGCCCCGTCAGGATGATGGGGCTTCTTTTTATCTATTCTTTCTCTAGCAATTGCTGAATTCTTTTTTGATAATTATTTAAAAAATCCTTTGTCACTCTAAAATGTTCTGTTTCCTCATAAGATATCTCTCTAATCCCTGTATCCGAAAACTGATAAATTTTGGCATTTGGATAAGCCAATAAAATAGGAGAATGGGTAGCAATAATAAATTGAGATTGCTCCTGACATAAACGATCTAAAACCGATAAGGTTGTCATCAACATCGTGAGACAAGGCTGCTTCTGGTTCATCTAAAAGGTATAAACCTTTCCCTTTTAATTTTATTGTTAATAATTTTAAGAAAGCCTCCCCATGTGAGCGTAAGTGTATATCTCCCCCATACTCCACCAAATAGTTCACTTGCTTCATATAAGTTGCAACGTTATAAAAGCTCTCGGCACGTAAAAAGTAATAATCTTGAGGCTTCTTATAGCTTTTTATCGTTCGAATCGCCTGATGCAAATCAGAAGCTGTGGTCGCTGTATTTAATTGTACATTACGCGTTCCACCTTCTTCTGAAAAACCCAAAGCAAGTGCTAAGGCCTCAAGAATGGTCGATTTCCCTGAACCATTCTCCCCGACAAAGAAAGTTACTTGTGGGTGAAACTTGATGCTTTCTAAAACGTTAACAGCTGGTACGACATAAGGGTAGCTAGCCCAATCCAAAGACTCAGGCGACTTAAACTTTACAGCTCTAATATAAGGTCTTTCTTGCATAAAATATTGGGAAATTTATTATTTGTTATAGCATGCTAGATTTTAAGTTTAAAAAATACCTTAATTCATTTATGAACGTCTTAAGCGGTCATATGCAAAAGCCAGACTAAACTGTACTCGCCTTAATCTTCTTTATAAATTTTAAAAATGCAATAAAAAACACCCCCTCTGCTTATGCGGAGGGGGTGTTTATATTTAAAAGCTGGCGATGACTTACTCTCACATGGCAAACGCCACACTACCATCAGCGCGAAGAGGTTTCACTTCTGAGTTCGGGAAGGGATCAGGTGGTTCACTCTTGCTATT
>NZ_JBPKBJ010000040.1:0-33178 GCF_051390655.1 Acinetobacter sp. P1(2025) | reverse complement strand
TTGTTTAAGATGAGATGTAACTCATTGAAATGTGTCATCATATTCGTCGTCAGAAAACAAGTATTATGCCATTATTTCAATGAGTTATCTTTTTTTGTCGTGTACAAAGAATTGGAATATAAAATCTGAAGGGGAAAAAGAGATTTTTATTATAAATCAGAAAAGTAATGACTTAATAAAAACCAAAACAGATCAACTAGATCATGATAATAACATGAGTTCATTACGATTTTATACACCACAAGCAATGGATTTTACGGCCCTGATTTTTAATTCGGATATTCCACGATTAAAGCAGGATGTTCCTGATAGTGAGAATGTTGATGAACTATTAGAAGAGGCACTTCAAGAAGAAAGTGATGAGGTGTATACGGAAGAGGATTCTGATGAATGAGTAATTTAGTTACCCTTACAGCCAAATTCTATGATCAATCTGGACGTCGCGTCATTAATTTGAATGTGCAGTCTAGGTACAAAGGCGCATCCAAGGCTAATACTCAAAAGACTGATCCCAGAGGGTTATTTGTTTTTCAAGCTTCGCCCAATAGAACAGTGGAGATACTCGCAAAACCGCCTAATCAAAAAGACTATACTGTATTTAGAACTATAAATTCTTCGGTATCTTCATCAGAAGCAAATCCTATAAAAGTCCAACTACCTAAAAGTATTGATGAATATCGACAGATCAAACAGCCTACATCTACGAAAGGAATTGTGAGTACCTTTTTTAAGGTAGTGGATAGTAATGGGAAAGTGATGAAGAATTTTCCTGTTCAATCAAGACCAAAAGGTAAAGGCAATTCACCAGATAAACTTACTGATGATCAAGGGGTTGTAGAGGTGAAGTCTTCACCTAATCGAGATATCGAAGTTTTAGTACTGACATCCAATGATCAATTTGTCTTAAAAAGTTCAATAAACTCTGGAAGTGGAAACACACAACCAATTCCCATTAAATTAGATGAACCTTATGCAAAATTTATAAGTCGATCTGAGATTAAAATCTTAGATCGAGATGGAAGTGACTACATAATCGAAAAAACCAAGGTGGAAATGTTAACTGTAGAGAGCGGCAAGAAGCAGCTTTATAGTATTTCTAATGGAAAGTTAGCTCTACAAAGTATGGTCGGGCAAAAATTAGAGTTTACTGTGTACAAGCCAGATGGTAAGCCTCTGAAATCTCAGCCTTATATTGCGACAAGAATAAAAAACAACCCTGTTGAGTTACATCTAGATGTGGATATAACAAAAGGTAGTACAGCGACAAATGAGCCAGAAATTAATAAATCAGTTAATGTTGATATATTAATTACGATGGAACAAATGCAAAAAATGTGGCCTGGTGTTACTTTAGCTAAGATGCAACCAATTATGGATGAGTTAAATGCAAATCTAGAGGCATATCAATTAAATACTAGATTAAGACAGTCTCATTTTTTTGCTCAAGTTTTTGGTGAAATTGGAGCAAAGTTCAGCCTTAGAGAAGATATTTCTAATTATACGGCAAACAATTTAATAGCACTTTCATCATATTATAAAGCACGACCTGAGGAAGCTAAAATAGATGCCAAGGTTTCTCCTCGGGAGCAGAAGGTAAAATCTATTACTAATAAGTGGTATATGGATAAAAATAGACCTAAGCATTTAGCTTTAGGTAATATTAAAGATGGAGACGGCTATAAATTTCTTGGTAGAGGATTAAAGCAGACCACAGGTCGGTATAACTACTCAGTTCTGACGACAATGTATCCTAAAATTTGGTCTGATGATGGCAAGATAGATTTTACGGAGACACCAGAATTATTAGAGCAGCCTAAATATGCTTCAAGGTCGGCAATAGTTTTTTGGCTAGATAAAAGTTTGTATACTGTGGCAGATAGTGGGGCAACGGATACAGTAGTTGACAAAATCACTAAAGTAATTAATCAATATGCCCCAAATAAAAAAGAAAGGAAAGCGTATTTTAAGAAAGCCAGAAACATTTTTATTTGAAAACAATTTTTGAGGTGAATTAAATTGAGTAGATTTTACATAGTTTTTTTTTTACTATTCACTATACAAGCAACATATGCTGAAATAGCAAGTGAGAATTTTTGTAAGGTAGATCAAACATATAAATTAAGTATCTTTAGTAAGAGTGATGCTAAATTTATATCAAAAAATTGTGAGTTATCTCCTGAAAATCAGTATATTGAAAGTTTTTTAATTATAAAAAATGAAAAAAATTATATTAATAAAATTGAAGGGCGAGTTGGGAATGGTGGGGGAGTTGAATTAATTGCAGTTAGTTTATATAAAAAAAATAGTAAGCCACCAGTTTTAATAACTTTGTATTCAGAAACATATTGTTGTTATCCGCAGCCGAGTGGAAAGCTGTATACCGTTGATCTATATGAAATTAAAAAAGAAAGCAACCATGTGGTTTTAAACTCAATAACGAATATTTTAGGGAGGGATAATTCAGGGCTAGAAGGTGTTTCAGATGACTATATGCACTTTAAATTTAAAGATATTGCTTCTATTAAGAAATGGCTTGATAAGAATCATAAATAAATTTTGGGACTGTATTAGATAAGGTGCACTAGATCAAACCTTATCTGAGACACGATAAAATTACAGAGTATAGTAAAACAAAATTAAATTGGTTCAACCTTATTGATCATCCAGAAATTAATCAGCATGACGTCGTAGATCAAGAGTTCTTGATTATTTCTAAAACGTTCTACAACCAAAATAATTTACCAAAAGATTTACAGCAACAGGTACGCCAATTATTAAAACAAAGTCGTTGGCATGCACTGGAAGATGAAGAGGCTGAGCGGCAGGCAAATGAACTTACATTGATTCGCCGTCAAATCAAAATTACACCAGAATATGATCCTCTACAGCATCGCCCCATCGCCTATCCACAACGCGCTAAAGTTATTGGACCAGAAGGGGAAACTATCTATGTAGATGAGTGGGGGCGGATTAAGGTTCGTTTTCTGTTTACCCGAAGTGATGATCATGGACATGATGGCGGTGCGGGCAGTAATGACAATGATACCGATTCAGCATGGGTCGATGTGTTAACACCTTGGGCCGGAGAGGGTTATGGAGCTCGCTTCTTACCTCGTATCGGTGAAGTTGTCGTTATTGATTTTTCTGATGGCAATATTGATCGTCCCTTTATGACAGGACGAATTCATGAAGCGCAACGTTCTCCAACCAAATTTGATACCAAAGGGCAGCTTCCAGGATAATCTAAATCCATTAGAAATGAGTAAGCTTATATATTTTTGTCATCATGAATCTCCTGGAAGTGCATATTTGATAATGAGAAACAGTATTGATAAAGATACTGCTAAGACTAACTTTGAAGCTAATGTAAGTAAAAAAGTTCAAGCTAAATATTTAAAGCAAGGTAATAATAACTATATTCAAGCATATAAAATTTGGATGTATGAAAATCTGATTGATACAAAAGTTCATACCTTAGAATTTATGTTGAATACAAATGGATTACATGAATCTAATATGGTGGATATAGAAAAGAAAGTTTTAAACTCTAAACAAGAACCAAAACAAGAACCAAAACAAGAACCAAAACAAGAACCAAAACAAGAACCAAAGATTGGTGGTGCAAATGTTTGGTTTGATCCATTAAAAGTAAACAGAATGAGATCAGCTGGAAAATATGCCGCGGTCGCGAAATCTTGTACTTTCGGTATGGTTCGAAATGGTGGAAAAAGAGCACATCAAGGTATTGATTTGGAAGCAAAAGTTGGAGAGGAGATAAGGGCTGTTGCTTCAGGAACTTTATATGCCATTAATAGAGATTTTAATTCTAAGGGAGATAGTAGTTTTGGGGCAACTATTACATTGCAAGTAAAAGTAGATGATTTACCCGAGAAACAAAAACTTTACATACGAAAGCATTATCCAAATATAATATTTGTTTGGTTTTTTTATGCCCATTTGAGCCAAATTAATAGCTTTGAGAGCGATGAAGCATGGATTGAGGCTGGAACTCCATTAGGAAAAACTGGATGTAGTGGAAACGCACATATAATGCCCACAGTTGAATTAGGCAGCCATTTACATTTTGAAGTTTGGTATTTGAAAGACCATGGTAAAGGTAATAAATCATTACCAACAAAGGATCAAGATGGTAGAGGATTAGTTGGTCGTTTTGATCCATACCCTTTGCTTAACAACCCATTACCTCCAACTAAAGAAAAGCGATGAGATTAAATATGAATTCAAGTAAAATATTTTTAACATTAGCCCTATTACTACCAAACCTTTCTCAGGCAAAAAATATTATTTTATATGATGATTCAAATAGTATTATTTCTCAAGAGTATAAAAGTATTAATGAACTTGGCCAATCTGTAAAAATAGATAAAGATTACGAAATTCAAACTAAAGAAATCTCTTTGAATTCTAGTGATAAAGATACTCATTCTTATAGTATTCTTCTGAAGGAAGGAAGAAAAATATATACTTTGGATAAAAATAAAATATCTGGTTTGAATGCGTATATTATTTCACCATATTTTTCAGATAATAATTTTATTGGTTTTTCTCAATACACGGAAAATGTATTAAGAGGCGATTTTTATATTATAAAGAAATTTTATATTTTTAATAAAAAAACAAAAGAAATTGCTATTATAAGACTAAATAATACAAGTGTTTCTAACAATAAAAATGGCAAGTATGATTATGATTTTTTAGATCAAAATTATATAAAAAAAATTACTATGGATGATTGTTTAAATATGTATACTATAAATTCTATATATGAGCAAAACAATCCTGCTGTTTGGGGTGTGTTATCTAAAGAATTTAAACCTGGGTACAAAATTAATAATGGTTTTAAATTTAAGTTGACAAAAGATAATAAAATTAAATGTGAAGATTTAAAAGGTTCAACTCTAGAATGTAGTGACGGTTTTATGCAGATTCATGAAATAAAGTTAACGTACTAATATCTTATTCTGGTTTTTAGATTATGCTATTTTAATGAAGACTTGCTTAATCAATATGAAGTCAAAACTATGTGTAAGCTATCTCTGAAAAGAAAGAGGGTAGTAAGAATATTATTTAAAATGATGATAGAGGTGGAATGTATCCTTGTTTTTTAAAGAAAGATATTGATTGATTTTTTTAGACTTGTTGGTTTTTTGAGGTAAATAATGAATAACAAAATAATTTCCCTGTCATGCTTGGTCTTTAGCAGTACTTTAATTGCATGTAGTGATAAAAATCAGAACAAATCACAAGTTGGTTTAAGTAGCGAACAGAATGTAATACGCATAGAGGATAGAGAAAAACCTCTATTAGCTATAAGTGAGTCAAAGGTAACTAATAAAGAATTTGAGAGTAATGATAGTCCGAAAATCTCATGTTCTGATAAGAATATTACAGAATGGTATGGTTTTGATGAAACTACAGATGAACCAAAATGTAAAACTGTACAGAGCTTTAAGCTTACATCTTATAAATGTGACATCTCTAAAAATGCCTTTGGTACTGATGAAGATGCAGTATTATTAGAAAATGGAAGCCAACGATTTTTTATTTATTCTGATCAAAAAGTTTGTAATGAAGTGTTGGAAATACACAACTCTAAGGCACTATAAGGTTGAAATGTCTTTGTTGCACAAATATTTCAAAACCATACGATTTAAAATAAATTAATTAAAATCAATAGCTTGTTTGTTTGTGGGGCAAAGTCTAAAAAACTATTAAAGTTCCTCTGTATCAATATGAGTTTGATGCTTTAGTGTCGTTAGCATTCAATATCGGTAATATTGCTAGTAAAGCCCCAAATCTATGTAAGTTAATTAATCAAAGTAATTATAAAGATGGGCCTAAAGAAATGTTAGATATAAATAAAATTACCGTAAATTGAAAAAAATTCCAGATCTCGGTTTAACTAAAAGACGTAATAGTGAATATCAATTGTTTGTTAAAGGAACGTACGATGCAAGGCATTAATTCTAACTTTCTTAGTGTGCTATTAGTCTTTGGTTTGAGTGCTTGCTCAAATGCTGCAGAGTATAAGCCACAACGATTAGATGAGAAAACAGTATATAAAAATAGTGAGTATGAACTGAATAGTACATATTTTGATATAAAAAGCTATATTGGTGATAATAAAAACGAAGTTAAGTATCTTGTTGATACTCAACGCTCTTGGTTGAAAAATAGAAATTTAAAATGTGATTTTAATGGAAAAGAAGCAAATTATGAAAACTATAAATGTCTAAGTGATTTTAATAATTCAAAAATTAAAGATTTAAGAAAGTCATATTTAGATTTTGATAGCTTGGAACGGAGCTTAATAAAACCATTTAAGTATCAGGATAGTATTATAAAAGAGTTTGAAGTAGGTGGTTGTTATTGTGATGAAAGTATAATTAAGATTTTGAAAAACAAGATATATATATATCAGGCTTGTGATCAAAAATTAAATGAACTACGTATATATAATATTGTTGGTAAGAAAAAAGACGAATTTTCTGTAGAGTATCAAATTGATACTAATAATAATAAAGTACCAGAATTTAATTTAGTTTTTGTCACTAATGGAAAAAATGTTTGGAATATTGTTCCTAAGGTTTTTAGAAAAGAAGATTTATTGAATTTAAATTTTAAAATTGGCTATACAACTGATGAAAATTTGAAAAACAATAAAATTGATTGCAGCGATTATGAGGAGTAATGCTCTAAATTTAGATTTTTTTTACCTAAGATACAGTGAATTTTATGATTAGAATTACAGTTAAGCAAAATTAATCTGAATATTTAATCTCAAAAATCTAAAAAAAGCTCAGCTATACAGCTGAGCTTTTTTACTTTTATGTCTCAACAATCCCTTCTAAATCATCAAAGGTATAATTGTTGGGTACATTAATCATGTGTGTTTGAACACCTTCTTCAACGACTTCCCCAACTTCTGGATAAAGCCATCTTGTGATTTGTTCAGCAACACTCGAATGGTATTGAATTTCAAAATGATTCAAACCATAGAAAACAGCTTTATGTGTATCTGGCAATTTAAGCTGAAAACGAGGGTTCGGATGTTCACCAAGAGCACTCTTAACACTGACGAGATAATCACCTATCACTTTAAGTGCTTTATTTTTAACTTTCTCAAATTCTAATGTACCAGCAATCAGGAATGTGTTGATATGAGATGGTAATGGTGCAGGTTTACGATTGTCGTCCGCGAAGCCGATACGCGCATCATTATGTTCCCAGTCATCATCACGAACACTACCATATCGTAGATCGAGTATCCCATTACTGCGTACATTTACTAATTGACCGATCAGGCTGATAAAAGGGAATGCCCCTAATTTGTCTTGTAAGACAAAACCAAATCGTTCCAGTACGGCACCGTGATGTGGGGAACCGATACATACGAGATTTTCTACCATATGTACCCATTGATGTAGATTTTGTTTGCCATAGAAAAGCGCACTGCGTGAAACCAGTCCACCCATGCTATGTCCGATCAAATCGATACTGGTAATACGAGGGTTTCTCTGGATCAAATCTTCTAATACGTTGGCAAAACTGCGACCATTTGCAGAGATTCGACGACCTGTATTGTAATTTAAATACAGCATCGTGTTATTGTCACGCTGAGCAAGTAAACGCTCACCGATTCCGCCATAACGATGATTTGACCAACTCAAATGGTTCATACATAAACCATGTGTGAGTATTACGATACGCCCAGTAAGTTCACCTTGCTGTAATGATCCATAGTGATCATATAACACCATCGGTAATGCCATTGGGTTATGTTGTTTTAGGAAGAAATCCCCAAAAATCCCATTCAATGCCCCTACAACAAAATGAAGGCTTGGCGTTAATGGTTTATCGTGTAGAACTGGAAATTTTTCAACGATATGACGCAGACTAGGAGCAAGAAAGCTACTCCCGTATTTTTGAATAGCATCATATGAAAATTGATAGAATTTCTGTAATTGTGGATGTTTCTGTAATTTTTTGGCTTTTTGTGCACTTAAACCGAGCGTAGTCCTTAACACTTCAGTTTGAATTAATTGCACCAGTTCATGAACACCACTCAAACTTGTGCTCACTAATTGTGCCAAACCTTCCAAAACATCTGCCTGACTTGGGGGCGTACTGTCCCATTTGCAGTAGGTTTCATGCAGAGGTGTTAAACTTGGCATATTATTTTTCCCCATCCTTGATATATATACCGAAGGTTTGAAGTTATTAACTTAACATTGTTTAGATAAACTACAACAAACTCTTACATCTTATGTCTTTCAGAACTAATTTTTTTAGAATACTGATGAATGGAATTCAGTATCGTTTTTTGTGTCAGACAATATCGAGCTTAAATGTAATTTATATTGTTATATGTTTAATCATTACGCAAAATAATGTGATTTATTTCACAATAAGTCAAGCGCTTGTCTAATTTGGTGCATATGCAAATTATCTATTTACATGGTTTTAGAAGCAGCCCACTGTCAAAAAAAGGGCAAGAGCTGTATCAATATTGTGCAAATCACGATCATATTCACGTGCATTTGCCCGATTTGAATCAACCACCTGAAGTGGTCTTAAAATACGTATCTAATTTAATCGAAAGTTTACCACTCGATCAAGTTGTATTGGTAGGTAGCAGTTTGGGTGGATTCTATGCGACATATTTTGTCGCCAAATATGATTGTCCTGCTGTACTGATCAATCCTGCTATGCAACCATGGCAACTCTTTCAAGAATTGTTTGGTATTGAGCAAATCCCACTCAAAGTCACTGAATCATGGACGCTTGATCACGATCAATTGCAGCAATTACAATCAATTGCTGATACGAAACCAGAACAGGCTGATAAAATTCTCGTGCTGTTGCAACAAGATGATGAAGTCTTGGATTATCGTCAGGCACAACGCTATTATAGTGCCCTACATCCATCTGCATTGATATTAACGGATGTGGGGGGTAATCATGCAATGGATGATTTCAAAGACAAATTACCCTTAGTACTCGAATTTTTGTCGGCAGGCATATAAAAAGGAAGTCAGATCAAGTGACACAATACACGGCACAATCCCTCGAAGTTCTTTCTGGTTTAGATCCTGTTCGTCGTCGTCCAGGGATGTATACAGATACCTCGCGTCCAAACCATTTGGCGCAAGAGGTGATTGATAATGCTGTCGATGAGGCGCTGGCAGGGCATGCCGACCAAATTTGTGTGACGGTCTATGAGGATGGTTCGTTGTCAGTTGAAGACAATGGCCGAGGTATGCCTGTCGATATCCATCCAGAGTATGGTCAAAGTGGTATCGAAATCATTCTGACCAAGCTACATGCAGGTGGTAAGTTCAGTACTGATAACTATCAGTTTTCAGGTGGTTTGCACGGTGTTGGTATTTCTGTGGTTAATGCTTTATCTACACGGGTTGAAGTCGATGTACAACGTCAGGGTAACTTGTATCAAATGGCATTTGAGCAAGGTGAGCCTGTTGCGCCATTGTCTGTGTTAGAAGGTAAAGTTGCGAAACGTGCGACGGGGACAACCGTTCGTTTCTGGCCAGAAGCCAAATATTTTGATAGTCCAAAGTTCGCATTAAAAGCGCTTAAACATAATTTAAAAGCCAAAGCAGTATTAGCCGCAGGCTTAAAAATTATTTATGACGATAAAATAAATAACGAAAAAATCGAATGGCAGTTCGAAAATGGTCTGGTTGACTATTTAATGGATGAATTGGAAGATCGAGAGATTTTACCAGCACCTGCTTTTGTGAGTAGTGGACAAGCAGAAAGAGCCGCGTGTGAATTTGCAATTTGCTGGAATGTTGAGGGCGGTGAACAGATTCAAGAAAGTTATGTCAACTTGATTCCAACTGCGCAAGGCGGTACGCATGTGAATGGATTGCGTTCGGGGGTCACGGAGGCTTTACGCGAGTTCTGTGAATTACGTAATTTATTACCGCGTAATATGAAGCTTTCGGCAGAAGATGTCTGGGATGGGGTGAATTTCATCCTATCTTTAAAATTCCAAGAGCCACAATTTTCAGGACAAACCAAAGAGCGTCTCTCGAGTCGTGAAGCTTCGAATATTGTGCTCAATATTGCCAAAGATGCATTTGCGTTATGGTTAAACCAACATGCTGAGATCGCAACTCAACTAGCTGAAATGGCAATCGCTAAAGCAGGTCGTCGTTTAAAAGCAGCTAAGAAAGTCGAACGTAAGAAGATTGTGGCTGGTCCAGCATTACCTGGAAAATTAGCAGATTGTGTCGGCTTAACCCGTGAAGACAGTGAGCTGTTTATTGTCGAAGGGGATTCAGCAGGCGGCAGTGCTAAACAAGCGCGGGACAAAAATTTCCAAGCGATTATGCCGATTCGTGGAAAAATCCTAAATACTTGGGAAGTCTCTTCGGATGAGGTCTTGGCATCTCAGGAAGTCCATGACATTGCGATTGCGATTGGTGTTGATCCAGGCAGTGATGATTTGTCTGAACTACGTTATGGCAAAATCTGTATCCTTGCCGATGCGGACTCAGATGGTCTACATATCGCAACTTTACTCTGTGCATTGTTTGTGAAACATTTTCCAGCCTTAGTTGAGGACGGTCATTTATTTGTCGCGATGCCACCGCTTTATCGTATTGATATTGGCAAAGATGTGCACTATGCCCTAGATGATGATGAGTTAGAGGCAATTCTGAAAAAAGTAAAAGGCAATAAAAATCCACAAATCACTCGATTTAAAGGTCTGGGTGAAATGAATGCCAGTCAATTACGTGAAACCACGATGGATCCAAATACACGTCGTTTGGTGCAACTAGATTTAGATGATGCACATTTAACTGCAGGTTTGTTAGACAAGTTACTCGCGAAAAAACGAGCGGCTGATCGTAAACACTGGTTAGAGCAGAAAGGTAATTTGGCGGATATTGTGGTTTGATTTGAATCGATTTTTGCATAGCCCAGTTGATCTGGGCTTTTTTATGTCTTTTTAAAAAATGTAAGTTCATAAGCAGAAAAACAAACATGGAATGCTATTTGCTTTTTATCTCTTGGTAAAATTTTATTTAGCATCTGAAGCGTATTGATCAAAATAGCTTGTTTGTTTCTAAGATTTTAAAATTCAAATATATCAAATTCTTAAATGATAATAGTGAAAATAGAATGAAGCGTTTTTTAAGTATTTTTTTCCCAATTCTGTTTAGTAATACGATTTTTATTATGAGTGGTGTCATTGATACCGCATTTTTATCTCACTATAGCCATGTGCATTTAACAGCTTTATCGGTTTCTCTCTCAGTTTATATGATTGTTTTTGTGGTGGGCTACGGATTACTACAAGGAATGTTTCAAATCCTCGCAGAAGAAAAAGGGAGGGAAATTAATCAGTAGAAATTAACCAATATCGTAAGCTTGGCGGTATTAATCGCAGCTGTGTTTAGTATTGTTGCGATTGTTTTGATCAATAATACCGAGCATTTATTAACCTTTTTTCAAGCATCAGATACCGTCCTGTTATTGGTTAAAAATTGTTTGATGATTTTTTCAGTCGATCTAGTGGTTCGGCTATGTTGCCGTATCTTAACCATACAAATACAGGTTCTTGATCGTCCAATTATCGCCACTTATATAGGCGTAATTTTTTTATTGATTAAGTTGCCTCTGTCCTATGCTTTGATCAACGGTGTAGCATACTTTGATATTGCACCTTGGGGTGTCTATGGCGCCGTATTTTCGACATTGCTTGGGGATAGCGTGATGTTGATATTGTTATACGGTTATATACGTGGCAAAGCTATTTTTAAACTTGATCTGAGTCACTTTTCCTTTAGTTATGAATTGTTGCGCCGTTTTCTTCGAATTGGAATACCTACCGCATTGATGATCGTGATTGATGTGATTGCTTTTATGGCAACTTCGATTCTAGCATTACCACTTGGTAGTATTGTGATTGCCTCGCATCAGGTGGTCGCTAGTATTTGTTCCATGCTATATATTTTATCTGCTGCATTTTCTGTTGCTTTCAGTTTAATGTTATCTGAAAAAATTGGCGCTCAACAGAAACAAGTTGCTTTGCTTTGGTCAAAAAAGACCTTTCTGCATATCTTTATTTTTGCCGTCACTTTATGCAGTGTATTATTGCTTATTCGAGATGAGTTCATTTCTCTATTTACCCAAGACCAAGCGGTTATTCAAATCACGACCTCCCTCTTTATCCTCGGAATTTTGTTTCATTTAGCAGAGGCAATGTTATGTATTTTTGCAACGGTATTACGCTGTTGGGGCATAACGATTGTGCCAAGCATGATTTATAGCACTTCATTATTGATCTTTGGTTTAAGTGGTGGACAGCTATTGGCATATTGGGGAATGGATTGGTGGCTCTTTGAAATTACTCCATTAGGTATTGATGGGTTTTGGATTGCTTTAATTGGGTCGTATAGCTTAGCTGTCACCATGTGTGCTTTATGTTTTAAATACCGAAATGCCACTTGGATTCGTTGAAACAATCTGATTTTTTGAATCTTCTGGATCAAAAGGTTAAATACTCTTTATCTGATCAAGCTATCAATTTTCTATTTTGCCTAATTGTGCTTCATTTTAGTTCAGCATGTATTTTTTGTATGCAATGTTGTATACAAGATTGGATTTTTTTCTACTGATTTGAATTAATTTTATTATAAAACAATAATTTGTTGTGTTGGCACAGATATTGAATAACTCCATTCAGTAAAAATCAGAAGATCAACCTGTGGAGAACAAAGATGCAAAATAAATTGATGTCGATGTCTGTACTTATGGCAGCGATGATGGGGGTAGGACTGGTCGGTTGCTCAAAACCAGCAGAGAAAGCAGAACAAACAAAAACTGAAGCAAAAACAGCACCAGCAGAAAGTGGCGACACCATTAAAGTGGGGATTCTGCATTCCCTTTCAGGCACGATGGCGATTTCTGAAACTTCCTTGAAAGATACAGCATTGATGACTATTAATGAAATCAATGCGAATGGTGGTGTACTCGGTAAAAAATTAGAACCTGTTATCGTTGATCCAGCATCAGATTGGCCGTTATTTGCTGAGAAAGCTCGCCAGTTAATAACTCAGGACAAAGTCGCTGTTATTTTCGGTTGCTGGACATCAGTATCACGTAAGTCGGTTCTTCCTGTGGTTGAAGAGTTAAATGGTTTATTGTTCTATCCAGTGCAGTATGAAGGTCAGGAACAATCTAAGAATATTTTCTATACTGGCGCAGCGCCAAACCAGCAAGCGATTCCTGCGGTTGAATATTTAATGAGTGATGAAGGGGGCAAGGCTGAACGTTTTGTCTTACTTGGAACAGACTATGTTTACCCACGGACCACCAATAAAATTTTACGTGCTTTCTTGAAGTCTAAAGGCATTGCCGATGCAGACATCATGGAAGAGTACACACCGTTTGGTCATAGTAATTATCAAACCATTGTTGCCAATATCAAGAAATTCTCCGCAGGTAAAAAGACTGCGGTGATCTCCACCATCAATGGCGATTCCAATGTTCCTTTCTATCGTGAGTTAGGCAACCAAGGTATTAAAGCTGCTGATATTCCAGTGATGGCTTTCTCCGTTGGTGAAGAAGAATTACGTGGAATTGATACCAAACCATTGGTGGGTCATTTAGCGGCATGGAACTATTTCATGTCAGTTAAAAATCCGAAAAACACCGAGTTTGTGAATAAATTCAAGCAATATGCAGTGGAGTACAAACTTCCAAATGCCGATAAAGTTGTGACCAACGATCCGATGGAAGCGACTTATGTTGGCATCAATATGTGGAAACAAGCGGTCGAAAAGGCAGGTACTACTGAGGTTGATAAAGTTCGTGATGCAATGGCAGGTCAAACATTTGCAGCACCATCGGGTTATACCCTCAAAATGGATGAAACCAATCACCATTTACATAAGCCTGTGATGATTGGGCAAATTCGTGGTGATGGGCAATTTGATGTGGTTTATAAAACGCCTCAAACCATCAAAGCTGAGCCTTGGAGCCCATACATTCCTAAATAATTTTCCTATGCAACTTGCTGTTTCGGCAGCAGGTTTTTCTTAGTTTTATTTCTGATTGATTGGTTTAAATAGAAAATATAAGGGGAGTCTTATGGCGAAACACTATGTTTTGGCAATGCTCTGCATCATGGCACAGATCATGTTTAATCCTGCATGGGCAGAAGTTACTTCACCAACAACTGTGACGTCTACAACTTCTCAGGATGCCATCCAAACTTTTGTTAAATCTGACTTTGCTACTCGTCGTGCCATGTTGAATCAATGGCCAGCCAGTATTGAACAACTGGATCAGTTGGTGGCATATATTGATCAAAATGAGTTATATAGTGATAGTTCAGGCAATACTTATATTCTAAAAAACGATGAAAAATTATTAAGTTACCCACAACTACAAGTCGTCGAAACTTGGCCTTCAGACTTGTCTCAAGTGACTTTGGTCAATACTTTGCGTAAGGCGCTGAACTTTGGACAAGCCAAAGTTAAATTGAATTCTGATGATGCATCACAACGTTTAGCCGCTGTTGATATTTTAGAAAATAACTTGGATGAGCTTGATGTCGCAACGATCAAACAACTCTATCTCAATGAAAAAAGTGAAGGTGTTAAAGCCCGTTTAGCACAACTGAAAGCTCGTTTAGATTTTAATAGTTCAGATGAATTCACCAAGATCGAAGCAGTAAAAGTTTTGGCGGATTCAAATCGTCCAGATGTATTGGCTTTAATCAATCAAAGTTTAGAACAACCACAAAATAATCCCGCATTGAAAGCAGCTTTAGTAGAAGCACAAAATAAAATTAAAACGCGTATTCAAATCAGTGAATGGTCAGGGCATGTATTTTCGGGTCTCAGTACTGCCAGTATTTTACTTTTAGCAGCGCTTGGTCTTGCAATCACATATGGTTTGCTTGGTGTCATCAATATGGCACATGGTGAACTCATCATGATCGGTGCTTATACCACTTACGTCATTCAAAGTTTTTTTAAAACGCACTTTGCAGGTTTAGTCGATTGGTATTTATTGGCTGCGATTCCTGCTGCATTTCTGGTGAGTGCGCTGATCGGCATGTTGATTGAACGTACTGTGATTCGCCCGCTTTATGGTCGCCAATTGGAAACATTATTGGCAACCTTTGGTGTGAGTTTAATCTTGATGCAATCGGTTCGGATGATCTTTGGCGCACAGAACGTTGAAGTGTCGAATGTCGCATGGCTCAGTGGTGGTATTGCCCTGACGCCAAGCCTGATGTTGCCGTATAACCGTATTGCGATTATTGGCTTTACCGTAGCGGTATTACTACTTTTAGTTTTCTTATTAAACAAAACCCGTTTCGGATTATTTGTCCGCGCTGTGACACAAAACCGTCAAATGGCGCGTGCCGTGGGCATTCGATCTGCACGTATCGATATGCTGGCATTTGGCTTAGGTTCAGGTTTAGCTGGTCTTGCAGGTTGTGCTTTAGCACAAGTAGGTAACGTCGGTCCTGATCTCGGACAGAACTACATTATTGATGCCTTCCTTGTTGTTGTCGTCGGTGGTGTGGGGCAAGTGTGGGGTGCGGTACTTGCAGCCTTAGGTCTAGGGATTAGCGGTACAGTTCTAGAGATTGGTCTAGGTGCAGTTTTAGCAAAAATTATTCTCTTGGTTCTTGTGATTTTGTTTATCCAAAAGCGTCCACAAGGTTTGTTTGCCATCAAAGGTCGTTTCGTGGAGTAAGCCAATGAAAATCACTTCTTTATTTGCAGATAAACCGTATAGCGCAATTGCGATTGCCATTTGTTTTGCCGTGTTATTGAGCTTACCTTGGTTACATCTGTTATCCCCTGATTCGGCATTTTATCTGTCAGCGTATTGGATTACGTTAATTGGCAAAATCATGTGCTTGGCTTTGGTCGCGTTGGCACTGGATTTAGTGTGGGGCTATGCAGGGATTCTAAGCTTGGGGCATGGTTTGTATTTCGCCTTGGGTGGTTATGCCTTTGGCATGTACTTGATGCGCGAATCCGCAGGTGATGGCTTACCTGATTTCATGCGCTTCCTCAGTTGGACAGAACTCCCTTGGTATTGGGTGGGGACTGAGCATTTTGCTTGGGCGATGATCTTGGTTTTATCTGTGCCTGCCTTAGTTGCGTTTATTTTTGGTTTCTTTGCTTTCCGCTCAAAAATCAAGGGTGTGTATTTCTCAATTATTACCCAAGCTATGACTTTTGCCGCAGCCTTATTATTCTTCCGCAATGAGACAGGTTTTGGGGGAAATAATGGCTTCACGGGTTTTAAAACCTTACTCGGTTTTGATATCACTTCAGCGCCGATGCGTGCCAGTTTATGTTTTGTCACTGCTTTGGTGTTAATGCTGTGTTTTATCGGCTTACGTCAACTGATGAATCGTCCTTATGGTCGAGTGCTTGGCGCGATTCGTGACAGTGAAAACCGTTTGCAATATTTGGGCTATCGCACACTGTGGTACAAGCTTTCAGCATGGGTGCTATCGGCAGTGATTGCAGGTATCGCAGGGGCGTTGTATGTGCCACAGGTTGGCATTATCAACCCAAGTGAAATGAATCCAGTCAACTCGATTGAAATGGCAGTGTGGGTTGCCGCAGGGGGGCGTGGTACCTTGATCGGACCCATTCTTGGTGCAGGTTTAATCAATGCTGTGAAGACTTATTTCACAGTTGCAGCACCAGAAGCTTGGTTATTGATCTTAGGTGCTTTATTTATCGTGGTGACGATTTTCTTACCGAAAGGTGTGATTGGTTTATTTGACCGTTTTAAAAAGGAGAGCAATTAAATGAGTGATTTATTCCTAGACTCAGCTCAACATGGCGGTCAACTCGGCGAGGGCTATGGACGCGCCAAAACTGAAGGCGCAGATTTTAGTCATGGGATTGCCTTGTATTTAGAAAAAGTCAGTGTCTGGTTTGATTCGTTTCGCGCTCTCAATGATTTATCACTGTACATCGCTGAAGGTGAATTGCGCTGCATCATTGGACCAAATGGTGCGGGGAAAACCACACTAATGGATGTGATTACAGGTAAAACGCGTCCAACCACGGGCACTGCTTTTTTTGGTCAAAACTATGATCTTGCCAAAATGAGTACCGAGGAAATTGCGGAAGCAGGGATTGGGCGCAAATTTCAAAAACCAACGGTATTTGAAAATTTCACTGTGATGGAAAATTTATTGCTCGCTGCACCACGCGATAAGCGAGTGAAAAAAAGTTTGTTTAGCCGACTTGATCCAGAAGCACAGTTAGCACTGGAGGAAAGTTTGGAGCAAATTCGCTTAAAGGAATTTGTAAAAAAGCCCGCAGGATTATTATCTCATGGTCAAAAGCAGTGGTTAGAAATCGGTATGTTATTGATGCAACGTCCGAAGCTGATTTTATTGGATGAGCCTGTGGCGGGTATGACCGATGCGGAAACAGAACGCACCGCTGAATTGTGTTTAGAACTTAAAAAGAATCACACCTTAGTAGTGGTCGAGCATGACATGAGCTTTATTGACACTATCAGCGAGAAAGTTACGGTATTGGCGCAAGGCGCAATTTTGGCAGAGGGCACATTGGCAGAGGTACAAGCCAATGAAGATGTGATTGAAAAGTATTTGGGACGCTAGGAGACTGCCATGTTAGAAGTGAAAGAAATTAACCAGTTTTATGGTGGTAGTCATATTCTGCGTGACGTGTCTTTTCAAGCGCCTGTAGGGGAATGCAGTGTCGTTCTAGGACGGAATGGCGTTGGTAAAACCACGTTGCTGAAATGCTTGATGGGGATTCTCCCGATTAAATCAGGACAGATTTTGCTAGATGGCAAAGACATAGCCAAGATGTCTCCTGAGCAACGAGTACGTGCAGGATTGGCGTACGTGCCGCAAGGACGAGATATTTTTTCAACTTTAACCGTAGAGGAAAATATCTTAATTGGTATGGCGAAATTTTCAGGTGCGAAAACTCGAAAAGTACCGAGTCATCTGTACGAAATTTTTCCTGTCTTGGATGAAATGAAGCATCGCCGTGGTGGAGATTTGTCAGGTGGTCAACAGCAACAGCTCGCGATTGCGAGAGCGTTGGCTTCGGAGCCAAGAGTCTTGATTTTGGATGAACCGACTGAGGGGATTCAGCCCTCGATCATCAAAGACATTGGTCGGGTGATTCGTAAATTGGCAGATCAGGGTGAAATGGCGATCGTTTTGGTGGAGCAGTTTTACGATTTTGCTGAAGAACTGGCAGATAACTATACGGTGATGGCGCGTGGTCAAGTGATTGCAAACGGGCAAGGTGCAGAAATGCCGGAAAAGGGGATTCGGGAATTGGTGGCGATTTAGTATCGACCCTATATATCTCATTTTACTATTTAGAAACTAGATATTAAAAAAATGATTATCTTTCGGAGTCATACCTAGTAGTCTTCTAATTTTTAAATACGCCTTCCGCTGGAGTTACTTTGGTTTTGCCCAAAGTAACCAAAGGCATTGTCATTCACAAAACCTGTTCAATTCTTGGATTTTTTCTATTGTTTCGCAGAAACAATATCTTTCAAAGATTACGCAGGTTGTGAATGACGTTTCCGAGACTCATAAGTTTTCTTAAATTTTTTGTTGAGTTTGAGGGTAAAGATCATTTATTTACCTTCAACCTTATAGAACGTGCCGCCCGCATAGACGTTATGTCCAAAACCACATCCAGACTCGCCACTATTTTGTTTCACCTCAATTTTTTGACCATTATTTGTATCATTCGTAAATTGAAGCTTAATCTGGCAGTCCTCATAATGATAGTTGGCTTGCTTTGCAGTGATCGGCATTGTGGTATCAAACTGACCTAAATTGGGACCATAAATAAGACCACGAATGCCAAAATAATAACCTTCAAAATTAATTAGATATTTATTTTGTTGTTTCTTGACCGTAATGTAATCCCATTGTCCGAAACCATTGGCTCTTACATACGTGCCTTGTAGGTCTTTCGTGATCTGCGGTTTAGGAAGCTGTTTTAAATTGTATAGACTGATTTTTGAATCTTCATTTCTTAAAAACCATACTCTTGCCCATTGTGGTTTACCTAATTTTGCATAACTCAACCCGACATTATTATTGGCTATTTCAATCTCTCGATCAGTCACTTTAATACCGCTTTCTTCAGCATTCATTTGGCAGAAATGTACCCATGCGGCTTGATCTTCAAATTGTTTCACTGCTTTGGCATATTGCTTTTGGTCGTAGAGCTTTTTCCCATTTAGAGCGTATTGTTTTACTTTGGCACAGCCTTGCTGTAATTCTTGCTCAAAAGACGTTTCTGCAAAACTAACGGTTGTTGCTGAAGCACATGTAATGATTAAAGCGAGTTGTGAAATTTTCATGTTTTAAATTATTTTGTAAATGAGATGTTTTTATTCTAACCAACTACATATGCATAGTAGAGATGAAATTGTTCTGTTTATGAACGACTCAATTGTAGTTGCATTAAAACTAAATCACGCCATTTGCCAAACTTTTGTCCCACTTGTGGCATATAGCCAGTTTGAATAAAACCCAGTTGTTGATGTAATACGATTGAACCCGTATTTTCGCTATCAATCGCTGCCACCATGACATGCATATGCTGTTGAGTCGCAAGATGAATCAGTTGTTGCATGAGGGCTTTACCTAAACCCTGACGAGCATAATTCGGATCAATAAAAACAGAATGTTCAATACTGTGTCGATAGCCTGTAATACTACGAAAGGCAGAGTAATAGGCATAACCCGCAATTTTTCTCAATGACTGATCTTCAACGACAATCATAGGAAATTGCTGTTGTTGCATCTCCTGAAAGCGCTGTTGATATTGCGCTAAAGTAACGGCTTGATCATTCCAGTTGGCTGTGCCCGTGATGATTTCATGATTGTAAATAGCGAGAATCTGCTCAAGATCATCAGTAGTTGCAAAACGAATTTGATAAGAGTTTTGTAGTGTATGCGTTGCAAGTATAAGATCGTGAGACATAACAAAATAAAAGAAAATTCATCTATTTCAATATGCGCGATCTAAAAAAAAACAGCAAGGAATTCCTTGCTGTTTTGATCAGTCAAAACCGTTTAGAAATGGTATTTCACTAAAGCACTGACATTATTTTCGTCGCTGCCTTTGATACCAAACTTGTTATTCCAAACAGAATGTTCTACGCCCAAATATAAACGTGTTTCAGGTGAAATGTGTTTACCTACATTCCATTTATATTGGGTTGTCCAGTTAAGTTCACTCGCATGGTCTTTTTCTGCTGTAGACCAGTCAAGGAAACCATCAACTAAGAAATCTTCGCTAGATACTTTAAATGGAACCGCATAAGCGATAGTCATTTGATAGTCATCTGCTGTATTTTCATTATTTGCACGGTAGAAATTGACATTCGCATATTGGAAATAAGGAATTGCAAGATCGAAACCTACACCGTATAAGAAGTTATCAAAACTAGAAAAGTCATCATTGTTACTTTCCCAAGTCGTTGAGATCAACACATCTTTAATCGGACCAAAAGTAAGTTTCTGACCTGAAACCTCACCCAAGCTCAAGCGTGGAGAAAGCTCAAAATAAGTGCTTTTATGATCGTCGCTACCACGCATACGATCCATAAAGAAGAACACATCGGCATATTTTACTTTTGCCGCATATTCAACTGTTAAAGTTGTTTGTTTTTCATCAACCACTTCGTAGTTTTCGCCATATAAACCCGTTAGGCTGAAATCCTGCCAAATTGGTTTCGCTTGAGCGAAAACTGCTGTAGATAACAATAAAGATGTAGCCGCAAGTTGCTTCAATTGCATTTAAAAAATCTCCCCCACAAAAGGCGTGTAAAGCATACAAGTTATGAAGCAAAAATAAAGCCAAATTTGACCAAATGCTCAAAAGAATTGTATACGGTAAACGGTCTGCTAAAGATAAGATTCGGTAAGAGAATCTTTTTGATCAAGTTTTAATAAAAATGTCAAAAATCAGCTTGCATATTTCTGATGAAAGACAGATATTGGAATCATAGAAGATCTTCTAAATAACTGAAACACAACTGATGTGAAGCAAGGAGACGACAAGCATTTACATAATCAGAATATACAACTGCACTGAATGAATGCATGCTCAAAGTGTGCTGAATAAAAAGCTTCGTAGAACCGTCTCAATATAGAAGAGAGGAAGATATTTATGAATATTGAAATCCGTACAGATAAAAACATCCATGGTAGCGAACGTTTAATTAGTTATATCCGTGCAGAGCTTACACAAGAATTTCAACGTTATAGCGAACGTATTACACATTTTTCGGTTCATATTAGTGATGAAAATGGGGAAAAAACGGGAGATCATGACAAACGCTGTATGATCGAAGCCCGTCCAGCAGGTATGAAACCTGTAGCTGTGACACACAAAGCTGCAAATATCGATGCATCTATTCATGGTGCAATTGATAAATTACAACGTAGTTTGGAACATTTATATGAGAAAAAAGACCACCATCGTGGAGCTTTACCAGAATATGTTGATGTCGATGATGATATAAAAGTAGATGATGAGGCGTAGTGAGCGCGTTTAAAAAAAGCCCAGGATTGGGCTTTTTTTATGCCTGTATCAAATTTATACATGATTTTTAGGTCGTTTTATAAAATCCCGATGGGATATTCGGCATAATAGGCGAATTAAATACTTTGTGAGAATTGGTCATGTTAAGCAATCAGCAACAGGCCTTGGTGCAAGCCATACAACAACTCGATTTAGACCAAGTGCAAGCATTACTTGCTGAAGGACTTGACCCAAACTTTATTGATCCAGAACAAGGACCACCTGTTTCAGTTCTTTGTGATGGTTTGTTTGCGTGGTGGGAAAAAATTTGTGAGGCTTATGAAGCTGGCAAGCCATTAAGTGAAGATGAAAAACAACAAGAACTTCACGTTTATCTTGCTATTTTAGACGCATTAATTCAAGCCAAAGCAAATCTACATTTGTGGGATGCTGAAGAATTTTATGGTCCGCTTTGGGACGCTGCAAGCTCGGCATGTGTCCCTGTGGTACAGCGTTTACTAGATGAAAAAGTTGATCCAAATACACGTGATGAAGAAGGACTAACGATTTTATCTTCGATTAGCCAATTATTCTTTGATTGTGATTTTGATGAAATTGATTGGTCAGAATCGCTGAAAGAAGAACGTGAGACACTCGAATTATTGCGTCAGCATGGCGCCAAAATGTCAAAAGAGCTAACAGCATAAGTTTAGCGAAAACAAGGAAAAGGGGTTCATCATGAAGAAGCTTAACGCTTTAACTTTTATAGCTGCGTCAATGCTAGCAAGCACGACTTTTGCGGCAGAATTTTCATTTGATCGTCCTGGTGCAGGGATCGGAACAGGGATTACACCTGTTGGTCAACTTGCTTGGGAACAGGGCTTACCAACAGTAAGTTACCAAGAACAAAATATTGAAGGTGTAAAAGATAAAACTTTAACCCTAAATGGCGATATGTTGTTGCGTACAGGTTTAGCAAATGGTCTAGAACTGCAATTGGGTTGGCAAGGTCCAGTATGGCAACAACACAAGCGAGCTGGATTTAAAACTGAAACTGATGGTTTAGGCGATGTCAGTATTGGTTTAAAGAAAGCGATTGATCTGAAAGATGATCGTTTATCGATGGCGGTGTTAGCTGAAGCGATTATTGCAACGGGTAATGATGAATTCACAGCACATGATGATATTTACAGCTTAACTTCAGCTGTTGCCTATGAGTTCAGTGATTTAATCGGTACGTCAATTACCATGCGCTATGAAGCACAAAATAGTAATTGGGCAGTGACAGCGATTCCAACCATTGATTATAAAATTGCAGGTAAATTATCAGGATATTCTGAGTTTATTTATCGCAAAGCAGAGAGCCAAGACTATCAATATGGTTTAGGAACTGGATTGGTTTATGCCATCAATGATCGTGCACAGCTTGATGCAAGTGTGGGTGTTGATTTAGATGGTGATGTGAGAAGTTATAACGGTGGTTTAGGCGTATCCGTTTTATTCTGATAGATGATCTCTCAAATGCTCTATGTTGAACTGCCATTCAAGAAATCGGGCATTTGAGAGAACATAGAGAGATGATATGAAAATGCATGTTCGGGGTGAGGCTAGTGTCTCGCTGATCCAATACTTTTTGGGTACATTATTGCTGTTATGTGGGTCTTTAACCTACGCCCAAGAAAATTCAGCAGCACCATTATTAAGCCCTGAAGAGGCATTTACATTTTCAGTTGAATCGACGCAAACCGATCAAGCACGATTGCGTTGGGAAATTCAGCCAAACTATTATTTATATCAACATAAATTTGAAGTTCAGCAAGGCAATCAAGCTGTTGCGTTGGATTTGCCCAAAGCCGTTGAGCAATATGATGAAAACTATGGTCATAGCCAAGTTTATTATCAGCAAGTTGAATTCAATATTCCGACACTAGCATCGCAGCACTACCGTGTCACATGGCAGGGTTGTGCCAAAGATCGAATTTGTTACCCACCTCAAACGATTGACTTTCAAACCGATATTGATGGTTTGGTGAGTATGCAAAATACCACTGCAAACTCTCAAAAGCGTTTTTTAGATGTTGCTCGATCTGCTCAGGCAGCGAATACAAATAACGCAGTATTAAGTGAAACTCCACAAGACCAATCAACGGTAGACAGCAACAATACTGTTATGGCCCAAGATCAGAAATGGTCGAGCACATTAGAACAACATTCTTTAGCTTATAGTTTGGCTTTATTCTTAGGATTAGGGATTTTACTGGCATTCACGCCATGTTCATTGCCGATGTTGCCTATTTTGACATCATTGATCGTGCGTGAACATAAAGGTGTTAAAGCATGGATGATTGCATTGACCTTTGTGATCAGCATGGCGATGGTATATGCAGTACTTGGATTAATCGCATCAGCTGCAGGGTTGAACTTTCAACGGTGGCTTCAACAGCCAGCAACATTAATTGCCTTTAGTTTATTGTTTGTGGTTTTCGCACTCAATTTATTTGGTTTATTTGAAATTAAACTGCCACAAAAATGGGTCAATCATCTTGATCGAATGCAATCGGTGCAACAAGGTGGAACCTTAATTGGCGCAAGTGTGATGGGGATGATTTCAGCTTTGTTGGTTGGTCCATGTATGACTGCTCCACTTGCTGGAACGCTACTGTTTATTTCACAGACCCAAAATCAATGGCAGGGTGCATTACTCTTGTTTACGCTCGGATTTGGAATGGGTATACCTTTGCTTTTGGCGAGTGTACTTGGTGCAAAAGCACTTCCTAAAGCGGGAGAATGGATGCATCAAATCAAGGTGATTTTTGCCTTTTTGATGTTAGCGCTCAGTTTGTATTTTATTCGACCACTTTTGCCTGAATTGGCGATGCAGATTCTCAGTCTATTATTAGGTCTTGGATTTATTGTTTTTGCAGCGTATCGACTCTTTGTGAAGACGAGCCAATTAAAATGGCTATACGCATTATTGTTATTGGTTGTTGTTCCTTTTTTGGCATTTAATCAATATCAGCATGTACAGAATTTGACAACGCAACAAGCTGATCAACTTGCTACTTGGCATATTGCACAAACAGCAGATGAGTTTGAACAACTTCTTGCAACTGCGCCGAAAGATCAAATGATCGTGGTTGATGTGTATGCAGACTGGTGTGTGGCATGCCAACCGATTGAGCATCGGATCCTAAAAGATGCAGAGGTTCAACATGCTTTGGCTCCTTATTATTTGATCAAGCTTGACCTTAGTCAGTATGATTTATCGCATCAGAACTTACTCAATCAATGGGACATATTAGGTCCGCCAACTTATTTATTCTTAGATCAACAAAAGAAAGAAATACGTGCTTTACGTTTGACGGGTGCATTCCAGAAATCTGAATTAATACAACAACTCGCTGCATTAAAAGAGAAATCATTATGAATTATCAACTGTTTATCGGAAATAAAAATTACTCCACATGGTCGATGCGTCCGTGGATTTTGTTAAAACAGGCAGGTATTGCATTTCAAGAACATTGGATTCAGTTTGATAGTTTTGAGCCAGATAGCCAGTTCAAAACTGAAATTCTAAAACTTAATCCAACAGGAAAAGTACCTGCTTTAGTTGATGAGGATATTATTGTTTGGGATAGTCTGGCGATTGCAGAATATATTGCTGAACAACATCCTGATAAAAATTTATTACCTCAAGATAAAAAGTTACGTGCTCGCGCACGTTGTATTAGTGCAGAAATGCATAGTGGTTTTCAGAATTTACGCAATCTTTGTCCGATGAATGTTGAAGCGGATTTATCACATATAGGAAAACAGCTTTGGGCTGAGCATGAGCAACTGCGTAATGAAGTCGCACGTATTGATCAAATTTGGTCAGGGCGACCAACCGAAGATCAGTTTTTGTGTGGTGAGTTTAGTATTGCCGATGCATTTTATGCACCAGTGGTGATGCGTTTTGAATGCTTTGACTTTCCTATTTCAGCATCAGGCAAAAGCTATATAGACAAGATTTTGTCTTTACCATCGGTTCAACAGTGGATTGCGGAAGCAAAACAAGAGCAAATGTTTGTACCTTTTGATGAGCCATATCGTCAGACTCGAGATGAATATTTAAAAAAATAGACAAAATTTAAACAAAGCTCTCAACCTTTTAATTCGGTTGAGAGTGCTATTATGGTGGAAAATTCCACTAATAATAGAAGAGGCTACGCGATGTTTTTTAATATGTTTAAAGAAATATGGCGTGCTTCAAATCAATTATATAAGAATGAAAAACAGCATTTAATTTTTTTGAGTATATTGGTTGGTTTGGCAAGTTTAGTCAGTGCCATTCTCCCTTATTTTATTAAATTAATTATTGATCAAACTCATAAAAACCAAAGTATAGGCTATATTTATGTACTCGTGATTTCTTACTGTTTTGCTTGGCTATTATCCCAAATACTTGAATGGGTCAAAAATGCTTTAGGAGGGCTAATCACGGCAAAACAAGAAACATCTATTCTGATTACGGGTCTCAGCAATTACTTAAGAATACAGAAGAAGCAACAAGATAAGATTGATACAGGAGTGTTTAATGCGGAAGCCATAAGAGCTAGTAAAGCATTTTCTATGATTATATTTGCTGTGTTATTGGTCTTTGTTCCTGTCATCCTACAACTCTTTTTTATCAGTTATATTTTATACTTAAATATTGGTTTAATTTTTTCTCTTGGTTTTATCAGTGCTGCCATACTTTTATTTCTGATTTCAAATTTAATCAATCGAAAAAGTAAAACTTACTATGAACCGTTATATTCGATAGGAAATATATTACAAGGCAGATTTTTGGAAAAAATTAATCATGCCTATGAAATTAAGGTCAATAATGTAGCTGATTTTGAAGTAGCTCAATTTGAAAAAAGTGTTAAACGATTTGTTGATCAAAGTTTTTATAGTCATTCTCGAATTGCAGCTTTGATGGTTCTACAAATCGCGTTTATCTTTCTTTTCTTGTTAGTTTTTTTGTTGCTTTCGACAAAATTATTTTCTTTGGGAACAATCACTACGGGGGATATGGTGATGATAAGCTCTTATATCATGATGCTTACGACGCCCTCTCTGATGATTTCTCAGCAGATTAATTTACTTGCTGGGAATATGGTAGCGATTGAGAAATTTTATCAATATTTGAAGTTGGAAAAAGATCAATTGAGTGATCACACCTTTACTGAAGAGGATATCGCATTTTTATTTAATGATGCTGTATTAGAAGTCGGTGGTAAAAAAACAGTTCCATTTAGTCTCAAGTTTTATAAGCATAAGATGTATGCCGTAGTTGGTAAAACAGGAACTGGTAAATCTACATTAATTAATTATATTTTAGGTGCGTATAGATTACACGCTGGGCAATTGTTTTATAAAAATTTAGACATTACATATGCTTATTCAAATAAAATCTTTGAAGAAGTCGCTTTTGTTGGGCAGAGCAGTACAATCTCGACGGGGTCATTAAGAGAGAATCTGATCTATAACTCTCAACATGATTATCCTGATCAAGAGCTTCTTTCATTGATTGATTATTTTGAATTAGGAAATATTCTAACTGATCATCAACTATCTTTAGATAGCGAGATTGATGAATATATCAAAAGTTTTTCAGGAGGAGAAAAACAAAGACTTAATATTTTACGTGCTTTTCTTAAGCAGCCCAAAGTTATGATTTTAGATGAACCTACTTCAGCATTAGATCCTAAAACTGCCATTAAAATATTAAAGTTTCTCCAAGACAATATTGAAACCCTTATTGTGATTACTCACTTCAAAGGGTGCATTGAGTTAGCTGATGAAATAATTGACATCGAAAAAATACTTAGTTTTTCGGAGTCTTATTCTTTGCAAGCCTAATAAATTTTAAAGATCAACCCACCAGCTCACTAAATACTTTGACTTGGTTACGTCCATTTGCTTTGACTGCATACAATGCTTGGTCAGCTTGACTAATAATTAAGTGTGACTCACTGGCATTTTGTGAGCTGCTAATTCCAAAACTAGCACTAACCGAAAATTCTTGATGATCTTCAGAAATAAAACTTAATTGTGAAATCGCAATTCGACAACGTTCAGCAATGCTTTTTGCTTGTGTTGTACTGGTGTTGGGAAGCAAAATAATAAATTCCTCGCCCCCAAAGCGACCAATCATGTCTTGATCACGTAGATTTTCAGTTAAGCATTTCGCGACATTTACTAATACTTCGTCCCCTAAACTATGTCCAAAGTGATCATTAATATTTTTGAAATGATCAAGGTCGAGCAAAATCACAGAATACAACTGATCGGCTTGTTGATTGAGCTTCTCTAGCTGATTACTAATGCTTCTACGATTCATGACATTGGTTAAAGGATCGAGGCGGCTCAGAGCTTGAATGGCAGTTTCACGAGTACGCCATTGTTGCAGTAAAATTTCAAATAAATACAAACAAGCCAATAGAATTGGGAGCAGGAAGAAGAACATACTGCCAACCCAGAAAGGGTGCATTTCCGCTTGATTTAAGATCTCAGGATTAAATATTGGCGCATACTGAAGGATGCCATACATACTGAGGAAATTACAAAAGAGCAGAGCAATGGTCGCGGGAATCAAAGCGCAGTAGATCATACGACGATCAAACAAGATGAGACCGACACCGACTACACTGGCGTATGTCACCATGGTCGCAGGACTAAAACTGCCGATCAGATAGCCTGTATGGCAAAGCAATACCGTAAAAATCTGTACACTCAAAATAGGAATAATTTCCTGAACCCACACTCGATCTTTGTAAAAATAACAAGGAATAATCAAGCTGAGAAAAACGATCAGCATGATCAAGTTGGTGAGTAGTTTTGAGCGAACAAGAGGTAAATTCACCCATTGCCATGTACTAGGATTCAGCAAGACAAAACTGTCCCACAAAATTCCAAACAAGCTCATCAGTGCAGCGAGTATTAGCAACAAAATACTTTTTTTCAGCATGTCCCAATTGATAAGCGGTTCATGCTCCCAAAGTTGTGAGAAATTCCATTTTTCTCGTTTTGCTAAACTCTTAAAGTGAACCTTCATCATTGATATGCATCCTTTATGCAATGAGATTCCTAAGAACGGTTATAAGTGTAAATTTGTCATCAAAAAAATTGAAAAACGATTATTGAAATTACAATAGCATCTTTAGATTGAGAAAAAAGTCTAGCTCTCGGTTTTTAATGTTAAATCGCAAGGGAAAATTTTTTGGAAAAAGGTTTGATTATCTAAATAATCGATCAAATTTTAACTATTATGACAAAAATAAATTAAGAGTGACAATGGTCAGCCATAGCTGACCATTTTTTTCATTTGGAGAAAATAAGTTAATTTCGATCTAATGAATGAGCAAACTCAGCAATATCCGCTAGTGCTTGTTTCGCTTCAGGGAACCATGCATTAAACATTTGGAAGTTATGCCACATGCCTGTGTAAAGTTTGAAGTTCACTTTGACATTGGCTTTTTCCGCCTTTTCTCTAAAGCGTTTTGAATCATCCAATAGGATTTCCTTAGAGCCGACTTGAACCAACGTTGGCGGTAAACCTTTTAGATCATCAAATAAAGGAGATACGCGAGGATCATCCGCTTGAATCCCATCCTTCAAATAATGATTGATTCCTGCTTGTAAAGCTTCAATCGAAAGTAAAGCATCATGCTTCTGATTGAAACGTAATGATTCACTGGTGAGTGTCAGATCTAAATATGGTGACATTAAAATCATACCACTTGGCATCAGTTCAGGCTGTTGCTTCAAGCGTAAGCAAAGCGCCAATGCAAGGTTAGCCCCACACGAGTCGCCAGAGACAATAATATCTTTGGGTTTAATTCCTTGTACCAGCAGTGCTTGGTATACATCAAAAATTGCATCTATCGCCTCTGGAAATGGATGTTCAGGTGCGAGAGGATAATCTACATGGATCACCTGCATTTGAGTACGAGCTGAGATGTCAGTCATTAACGCACGATGTGTGTTTAGGCTACCTAAGAAAAAGGCCCCCCCATGAATATGAAAGATCAGTTGGGTTGCAGAAGCTTGAGCTTTGATTTCTTCACCGCGAACACCCGCCAAACGTAGTGGTCGAATTTGTACTGTTGGATTCTGAGGAAACAAGCGACAAAGTTGATCTAAAACAGGTCGTAACGCATTCGGTGCTAAATTAAACTGACTCGGTGTGCGAATAGTCGCTTTTAGTAACGATTCAGTAAAATAATATTTCCAAACAGTACCAAATTTCATAATTTTTCCATATTGTTAGGTCAGTATAATAATAAGTAGAGTTCTTGAACTCCTGAGGTTATACCAAATAGTCATAATCAAGAATTGCAATATCGATTGAAGTTCTCAATACTCTTGGTCTTGAAAAGACCCCCTTAAGGATATTACAAAAATGAAGAAAATTGCTTTAGCATTTGGATTGCTCGGTTTAACAACTTTTGCCAATGCGGCAGATGCGCTTAACGGTAGTGTTTGGCAAACGATTGATGATGAAACTAAACAACCTAAAGCGATTGTGAAGTTTACAGAGCAAAAAGACGGCACGCTCAATGCATCAATTCAAAAATATTTAGTGGCTGGTCAGGAAAATGCCTGCACTAAATGTGAAGGTACTTTTAAAAATAAACCGCTTAAAGGCGTGACAATTGTTCACGGTCTTAAAAATGCAGGCGGTACAAATTATGATGGTGGTTCTATCATTGATCCTAAAAATGGTAAAACTTATAAATTGAAAGCTGAAATCATCGATGGTGGTAAAAAGCTTAAATTACGTGGCTACATCGGCGTTGCAGCATTAGGTCGTAACCAAACTTGGATTCGTACCAACTAAACCGAATTCGATATAAAAAAACCGAGTGTAAATCCACTCGGTTTTTTATTGTTTGCTTATTTTAAGCCGATAAATTTGCATAAGCCGCTTCATCAAAACCGATCACATAACCTTGAGGAGTTTGTAAAACTGGGCGTTTAATCAAGCTCGGTTGTGCGATCAATGTTTCAATCAGATTTGATTCGTTACTAGTCGCATGATTTTGTTCCGCTTCGCTGAGTTTGCGCCATGTGGTGCCTTTTTTATTTAATACTTTGTCTGCGCCAATCTCTTTCAGCCAAACTGTTAAAGTTTCAGCATCAATGCCTTGTTTTTTATAATCATGAAATTCGTAAGCAATTCCTTTGGCAGTTAAAGCATCGAAAGCTTTTTTCATCGAATTGCAATTTTTAATACCGTAAATTTTAAACATACTGAAAAACCATATAGATTGATTAAAAGATTTATTCGAAAGCCTAACGTAAAAACTGACTCAGTTGCCAATCGATATTGTTTATAAAGTTGATTGAGAGATTTCTAAAAGATGAGTGATTGATTAAATTGTTCTTATATATTGAGCACAAAAGCTAAAGACAGCGTCAAGAAAAAAATTGAATATCTAAAAAAGAGAAAACCCGCATCTAATCATCCTGATCATGCGGGTCTCATTTCAACGTCCAATGTCTCATCCTTGCAAATAAACTTAAACTAAGTTTATTTTATCTTCCTACGGCGTCCTATCCCTTCTGGTCATCCTGACCGCTTCCCTGTGCCGTGGTGCTATAATGCCGTTACAGGTGATAAATAAAAATACACAAAAAACGACACGATATGTAAGCTAAAGAAGCGGTCAAAGTGAACAACTGTTCACTTATTCGTTTATTTTGTAGTCGATGATCACAGGGGCATGGTCGCTAAACCATTGTTCTTTATAGACCCATGCATTAGCTGTACGTGCTTTCCAGTCTGGAGAGCAAGCTTGATAGTCGATGCGCCAACCGACATTTTTCGCACGGGCTTGACCGCGATTTGACCACCATGAATATAATTCTGCTTCTTGGCGGACTTCACGGAAAGTATCCACATAGCCCAAATCATCATAAATGTGATCAAGCCATGCACGTTCATGTGGTAAGCAGCCTGATGATTTTTGATTGCCTGACCAGTTTTTAATATCAATACGTTTATGCACGATATTGTAGTCACCACAGACGATGATCGATTTATTTTCATCTCGCCATTGTTTTAAAATCTTGGCGTATTCTAGTAAAAATAAATCTTTACGTGCTTGTGCATCTTCACCACTTGAACCTGATGGTAAGTATAGAGAAGCAATATGAACAGGATGTGACAGTCCTAAATCAAACTCCGCCGTGATAAAACGCCCTTGCGAGTCAGCAAGTTCAAAGCCAAGTCCATTTTTCACCGTAATAAACGGCAAACGACTATAAATTGCTGTACCTGCATAGCCTGCACGTTCAGCTGGAAATAAGTGCGTATACCAACCCTCAGGTTTGAATTTATCAGTCCATTGTTCATGGGTGATGCGGCTTTCTTGCATACATACGACATCCGCATCGGACTGTTCTAACCATTCGAGTAGACCTTTGGTTACTGATGAACGTAGCCCATTTACGTTAATTGAGACGACTCGAAGAATTTTTACATCACTTGGATAGCTATCCTTTGGTATCATGCGTATGTTTAACCTCAATTGATGAATTTGGAGCACCTTATGACAACGCCTGTGTCATTTAATCCGCAAGCTTTTATTGAACTCGCATTATCACGTGGTGTGCTTAAATTTGGTGAGTTTACCTTAAAATCAGGTCGTGTCAGTCCTTATTTCTTTAACGCAGGTTTGTTAAATGATGGTGAAGCACTCTCTCTTTTAGCACAAGGCTATGCAGATAAATTGGTTCAGTGTGACAATGTCGGTGTGATTTTTGGTCCTGCGTACAAAGGCATTCCTTTTGTAGCAGCAACTGCGGTTGCGTTGTCTCAAGTACATGGTAAGAGCGTTCCTTGGGGTTTTAACCGTAAAGAAGCCAAAGATCATGGTGAAGGAGGGGTGTTGGTTGGTGCATCGGTTGCAGGTCAAAAAGTCTGGATCATTGATGATGTGATCACTGCGGGGACTGCGATTCGTGAAGTTGTGACTATCTTAAAAAATGCTGGTGCAACGATTGCAGGGGTATTAGTGGCGTTAGATCGTCAAGAGCGTGGTCAAGGTGAGCTTTCTGCGATTCAGGAAGTACAAAAAGAACTCGAAATCCCTGTGCATGCTTTAATCACAATGAAAGATTTGATGGATTATTTGGATGCAAAAGGCGAGAAAGAAGCATTGGCAAATATGCAGGCTTATCGTGAAAAATATGGCATCTAAGTTTTAAGTGTAAGAGAAAAGGAAGCAAAAGCTTCCTTTTTTAGTTTTGAAAACAGACTTCATATCGGGTTTCTACTTACTTAGTATTTCATTCAAATAAGATAGTTTTCAATAATTCTAAATATTTATACTATTTCGAAAATTTTTCCGCTTAGGTTACTTTGAAAAAACATTTCAAGACTGGGTCTTATGTTTTCACCTTCAACTGTAATGTGTTTTATATCAGAAAATAACTGGGTATTTTCGAAATTATTAGACTTCTTGCAAAAATCAAAAAACGATCAACGTTTTGTTTGTTTTTTATCCACATTAAAAAGTCATGTTCTACTATCATGAGTACATGAAATATGAAAAAGTAAAGAT
>NZ_JBPKBJ010000039.1:0-33706 GCF_051390655.1 Acinetobacter sp. P1(2025) | reverse complement strand
AATGATTTCTTCTTGGTCTACGTGCCATAAAATACTCCATATATTGATGTTTATAACATCATTTGGGGAGCAAAATATCACTTATAAGTGTTGTTCAAATTTCCTGATCCACCTCTAACAATGCCTAGTAGCGCACACGATGAATTCATTTATTAAGTTTTATTTAATAATTATTAATTATAAGCAGCCATACTTTATGATTGAAAATGACTTATTTTCTCAGAGAAACTACAAGTAGCTTAATGTTCTAATAATAAAAAAAAGGTGGTTAAAACCACCCTTTTCTTCCTTTAATCACTGCATCTGCACAGCGTAAAGCTTCTTGACTTAACCCCCACAAACGATAATCTCCTGTTGCGGAGGTAATATTAAAATTATGCGTATAAGCAAAACTAAGCTCTCGATCTGAATCACACCAAGCACCAGAACCATTAAAGCCGACATGTCCAAAGCCATGTGGTGCACGTTTACCCATCGTCAAAATACGATGATAACCTAAACGCCAGTGCATCGGAATTGGCATAACACGATCTCGTGAAGTGGTTTGAATTGTACTTAACTGCTCAAATACACCTGGGCGAATCAGTTGCTGATTATTCCATTGTCCTTTATTTGCAAGCATTGCATAGACTCTAGCAAGGCTATTCGCTGTGAATACGCCATTTGCTGCTGGAATAACAGCTTGCAATCCTTCATCACTATAAAAACTAAAATTCCGCATACCTTTTGGAATCATGGCATCCTGAAAATCTTGCGGGCTTTGACCAAATAATTCTAATAATTTTTCAGACAATGAGGCTTTACGTGGTTGCTTGTCTTTTTTGGAATGAGGTTTAGCTGATGTTGCAGGTTTCGGCCTTTCCAATAAGCGAGCCACTCGACTTAATTCACTAGTCGGAATTCCAAAATAAGCACCATCTAATTCAAGAGGTTGGACTAGATAACGTTGCATCAACCAACTTAAAGGTTGCTTGGCTGCTTTCTCTATTACACCACCAAGAATCCATCCATAGGTTAATGGTTGATAAGCATAACTTTGTCCTGCTGCAAATCTCGGTGTCGCAGCAGCTACAACATCTAACATATGTTGCCAATCGAGCATTTCTGTTGCGGTCTCGATGAGATTACGAATATCAAATAAACCAGTTTGATGCGAAAGGACATGACGTAAGGTAATATTTTCTTTACCGTTTTGAGCAAACTCAGGCCAATATTTTGCAATTGGCTTATCATAGTCTAATAGACCTTCACTGACCAAGATATGTGCAAGAGTCGCTAGAATCCCTTTGCCCGTTGAATAACACATTGCTAAAGTATCAGCTTGCCAAGCTACATTTTGTGATTTCTTACCAGTAAAAATATCAACAACTTTTTGACCTTGGAAATACACAACCAAAGCAGCTCCGCCTTCATGGCTTCGAGCATCTTGGAATCGGCTAAATTGAGTCGCTAAATCTTTGAATCGTTCATCAACTGTGCCATGGTAGTTTTCAGTATTGGCAAAAAGAAATTCTTTAATCAAAGCACACATCCTTATAATATTATTTTTAAGAAAATCTCTCCTGCGAACAGAAGAGATAGATCTCAATGAAAATTACATCTTAAATTGCTTTTACAGTCCCAGCGACATGAGGTTTTTTCGATTTCACATTACGAATCAAGAAATCAGTTTGCTTAGCATCTGTAGCAGTTAAAAATTCAACTGTAGATGGTAAGAACATAGGCAATTTAAACCATACATCAGCTTCATAAGCATCTGGAAGTTGAACGTTCGCCAAAGCTTTTGCTTTACTCCACATCCCGTGCGCAATGGCTTGTTTAAAACCAAATGCTTTTGCTGTAACAGCATGGATATGAATCAAGTTAAAATCGCCAGAAATCATCGCATAACGACGACCTGTATTTTCAGAGATATTCCATTCAGCTTGAGGTTGATATGAAGGTTCTTGAGCTTCTTTAGATTTTTCAGCAGCTTTTTTCTCAACCTTTTGACGAGATAAATAAGTCGTTAAGCTTTCCATCACCACTTCGCTACCTACTTTTGCAGTCGTGATAAAATCAAACTGCAAACCTTTATCGTGTGGTTTAAGCTCACCAAATTTGCAAGAAAGCGTAATTTGCTCATTCACACCGATTTTGCGAGTTTGTTTAATTTGGTTACGGATATGAACCAAACCCAAAATTGCAAATGGAAATGCTTCACTGGTCATCATATGCATTTGTAAGCTTTGAGATAACACAGCTAAGTAAATTGCTGGTACGAAACCATCATTTTTGAAACCACAAATTTCGTTATAGCTTTCTAAATGTTTCGTATCAATTTTAAGAGTATCAACCACGTATTCAACTTGTGGTAATACTTTTTCGCCTTTTGGCTTTTTAAAGATAAGACCTTGAATAACTTTTGGATAAGCTAAGTAAGGCTTTGGTAATTCACTAAAATGACGAGTATTCATAGTTAACCTTTTGATATTTTTCTATAAAAAAGGGATGCTATCGCACCCCTCTTCAAAACCCTAATGCTTAAGCACCTAGTAAGCTTTGACCACATACACGCACAACATTACCCGTTACGCCTGTTGAACCCGTTGATGCAAACCATGCAATCGCTTCAGCTACATCGACTGGTTGACCACCTTGGTTCATTGAGTTCATACGACGACCCGCTTCACGAATCGCAAATGGAATCGCAGCTGTCATTTGAGTTTCAATGAAGCCTGGTGCTACAGCATTGATCGTAATACCGTTCTTCAAAGTTGGTGCAGTAAATTTAACCAAGCCAATTACACCTGCTTTAGAAACAGCATAGTTCGTTTGACCTAGGTTACCAGCGATACCACTGATAGATGATACACAAACGATACGACCATTTGCATTTAAACCATCATTAGATAGTAAGTAATCATTAACACGCTCGATAGCAGATAAGTTAATGTTAATCACTAAATCCCAAAGCTCAGGCTTCATATTCGCCAAAGTTTTGTCACGTGTAATACCAGCATTGTGAACAATCACATCCAAACCGCCCTGCTTCGCAGCAGCAGTTTTGATTTTTTCACCTGCATCAGCAGCAGTAATATCGATTGCTAATACTGACCCACCGATAGAACCAGCAACACGCTCTAAGTCAGCTTGTTGTTGTGGAACATCTAAACAAATTACATGCGCGCCGTCACGTGCCAGTACATTTGCAATCGCTTCTCCGATACCACGGCTTGCACCAGTAACTAAAGCAGTTTTACCTGCTAAAGGTTTAGCCCAATCTAGGTCAACATTATCTGCTTTAGATACACGAATCACTTGACCAGAAACGTATGCTGAACGAGGAGAAATTAAGAAACGTAAAGTTGATTCAAGATTTGCTTCAGCGCCTTGATCAACATAAACCACTTGAGCAGTGATACCTTTTTTGAATTCTTTACCAACAGACTTGATAAAACCTTCAAGTGCACGTTGCGCAATCGCTTGTTTTACAGTCTTAGCTGTTTCAGGTGTTGTACCAATCACAATCACACGGCCAGAATTTGAGATTTGACGAGCGATTGGGTTAAAGAAGTTGTACAACTCTTTTAATTGTTCTGAATTTTGGATACCAGAAGCGTCGAATACAACTGCTTTAAATTTAGACTCTTTATCATCTGCATTTAAAGGGCGAAGATTTAAACCAACTTTTGCAGCAGTTTGTTGTAATTCAACATTATTACCTACATAGCTGTCTGCATGGATATTGCTAAGGATTTGAGCAATAGAAGCAGAAATCGTGCTTGAAGGTGCTGCGCCAAGCAATACTGCACCATTTACAACTGGTTGCGCACTTTCAAAACGGTCTAGAGCAGCTGGCGATGGCAAACCTAAATTTTTTACAACAAATTTACCCAAAGGAGATTGTGTAAATGCTTGGTATTGATCAGTCATGATTATTATCTCTCATACAAATGAATTTTTTTCAAACATTTATGACGTGTTAACCTTAGAACACAAAATCAATGTCTGATTGACTCGTAGCAAATCATACTTGAGTTCATGTCATGATGTCTTGACCTGAATGTGGTCTAAAGCGTCATTCTAGTCAATACAGCAGTATTTGAAATATGCTAATGTTATAGTGAGAATATCGCAATTATGCTTGGAAAAGCCTTATGAGCAAAACAACTCAAGAAAATCCAGCAGTCGAAAATTCTGCTCAAGAGAATGTGTCAAATACATCAAAAGCAACTTCTACTACACGTAAAGCTGCTAACACAACTCCTAAAGCAGCTAATACGACAACTAAAACGACTCGTACTCGTTCTACCAGTCGTAGTTCTAAAAGCACTGCTTCTTCTACATCTACTAAAGCAGCTTCAGCTAAAACAACCAAACCTTCTGTTCAACAGGATAAAACCATGAGCCAAAACACCGTTCGTCGTGTAGCCATTATCGGCGGTAACCGTATTCCTTTCGCTCGCTCTAACGGCGCATATTTCACAGCTTCAAACATCGATATGTTTACAGCTGCGTTAAACGGTTTGGTTGAGCGTTTCAACCTACAAGGCCAACGCTTAGGTGAAGTTGTTGCAGGTGCAGTATTAAAGCACAGCCGTGACTTCAATATGACACGTGAGTGTGTGTTAAATACTCAACTTGCTCCTGAAACTCCAGCTTGTGATCTTCAACAAGCTTGTGGTACTGGTTTGCAAGCAGCATTCCAAGTAGCAAACAAAATTGCTTTAGGTCAAATCGAAGTAGGTATCGCTGGTGGTGTTGATACAACATCTGACGCTCCAATCGCTTTCGGTGATGGTTTACGTAAAGCATTGCTTGAACTTAACATTGCTAAAACTGGTAAAGATCGTTTAAAAGCTTTATCTAAAATCAACGTTAAAGATCTTATGGATGCACCTAAAAATGGTGAACCACGTACTGGTTTATCTATGGGTGATCACCAAGCAATTACTGCTCTTGAGTGGGGTATTGCTCGTGAAGATCAAGACGCTTTAGCTGCTGCTTCTCACCAAAAAATGGCAAAAGCATACGAAGAAGGTTTCTTCGATGACTTAATTACTCCTTTCTTAGGTTTAAGCCGTGACAACAACTTACGTGCTGACTCTACTGCTGAGAAATTAGCAAAATTAAAACCAGTATTTGGTAAGGGCGAAGCTGCAACGATGACAGCGGGTAACTCTACTCCACTTACTGATGGTGCTTCATGTGTACTTTTAGCTTCTGAAGAATGGGCTAAAGCAAATGGTCACGAAGTTCTAGCTTACTTAACTTTCTCTGAAACAGCTGCAGTTGATTTCGTTGGGAAGAAAGAAGGCTTATTGATGGCGCCTGCTTATGCAGTTCCACGTATGCTTGAGCGTGCTGGTCTTAAACTTCAAGATTTCGACTACTATGAAATCCATGAAGCATTTGCATCACAAGTTCTTTCTACTTTGAAAGCTTGGGAAGATGAGAAATTCTGTAAAGAGCGTTTAGGTTTAGATGCACCTTTAGGTTCAATTGATCGTAGCAAGTTAAACGTTAAAGGTTCTTCTTTAGCTGCTGGTCACCCATTCGCTGCTACTGGTGGTCGTATCATCGCGACTGCTGCGAAAATCTTAAACCAAAAAGGTTCAGGTCGTATCTTAGTTTCGATCTGTGCTGCTGGTGGTCAAGGTGTAACTGCTATTATTGAAAAATAATTGCTAGATTACCCACAAAAAAGCTGAATCATTTGATTCAGCTTTTTTTATACTACTATTCATAAGGACATATTGGCTTATCTTGGTCTTTGAAATTTCACATAATAATCATTCAAAATTTTGATCATTTCTTTGAACTCTTTGAGATTTTCTTCTGTATTCCCCAAGCGTTCTATAAAACGTTGCGAATGAATTTCTAAATCAATTTTTTCATTTATCTGTGGACTGATTTCAAACAACTTTGCCAAATCATCAAAGTGATCTAATTTTCGATTTGAAAAATACTCCAGACGAAAACACAGTTCATTCAGTTTTACACCCTTCAATATAGCACCACACTCCTTATCAAAGGTTAAAGCATGCTCTTTCAAAAACAATTGTTCTGGTGTCTCTTTTGAGCTTTTGAATAAACTAGATAACTGCCTAAACATTAGTTGATCACATCACAATATTTACTAAAGTATTTAAGCTGCAAAACAATCATGAGTGCAACAACCAAATGATAAAAAAGCACCTTCTTGAAGGTGCTTTTTCAATATTTATTGTCCGTACTGTTTCTTTAGATACTCAACAATTTTAGCTGATTCAAACATTTTCACACCCGTGTTCGGATCAACCAAATATGGAACCTGAATATCACGCCCCATGATTTCAACAGTCTTTTCACGCTTACCATTTGGTAGTGGAATATATTTCCCTGGTTTTAAACGCAAAATCGCAGGACCCATATCTTGCCAACGCTCTTTCGGCACATTGTGCAACACATAAGGCAATTCTAATTCACATAATACTTCACGTACTAAACGCGTATACGGACTAGCTTCAAAACTCCATAACTCTAAAAGCTCCGTTGGCGCTGGGCGATTAATAATTTTCTTATTAATCCAAACACCACGAGCTGCATTTGCAACAGTAGCCAAAGTCGATACATACGGCAATTTAGGATAATGACTATATTTTTTTGGAGTTTGTCCCGTTTTTCCATAATGCTTAAATAAATGATGAATAATGTCTTGTGATTCGTATAACTGATCACCTGTATTTTCATCAATTAAAAATGGAAACTGCTTTTTCCCACCTTTTTGCTTTACGATTTGACGGTATTTTTCACCACCTTTCGGACATGGATAGATTTCAACATCCAAATTCAGAAGCGTAATAACTTCACGAACACGTCGGCAAAATGGTGAACCCTCAAATTCGTATAGCTTGATTGGTTTTTCAGGCTGATTCGGAAATGGTGTTCCTGACACACCACGCCCACCTTCGATAAGTGTTGCAGCTACTGATTGTAAAACTTTAAACTGATGGCTCACCATTTTAAGCATACTGTTATCCTTTTAGCAGTCGACTAGTTTTTCTTTGGCAATCACAATTCCGTTATTATCTGCATAGATATAATCGCCAGAATTAATGGTCACACCACCAAAATACAATGTGATGTCTACTTCACCTATGCCCTTACGATTACTTTTTTGCGGTATTGCAGCCAATGCATGCACACCCAGGTCTAATTCCGCAATTGCATCGACATCACGTACACAACCGTAAATTACCACCCCATTCCAATGGTTTTTTACAGCCGAATCAGCAATTAAGTCCCCCATCAAAGCACAACGCATTGATGCACCCCCATCAACAACCAAGACTTTACCCGTACCATCGGTCGCTAAAAGTTCTTTAACACGAGAGTTATCTTCATAACATTTAACGGTAACGATCTGACCGCCAAACGTCTTACGTGCGCCGTAGCTCTTAAAAAATTTACCATCCATGCAAGGTGTTACAACTTGCAACTCTTTATCTGGATTATCATCTAATAAGTCACAGGTAACGAAAGGTACTGTTGTCACAAAAGTTCTCCTTTATTGGGTCTGCTGAATCGCTAAATTATCATATAGTTTAAATGCTGCTGTTTGTGTTTGAGCCGCAATCACCATAGTATGCGCCAATTGTTCTGCACTGATAGGCTTATATTTAAACGGCTTAGTCCACGTTTTTTCTACAAGCTTAAACAGTGTTTGCGCTGTATCTTCCAATAAACGAACTTCGCTGCGTTTTCCAATCAACAAAGAAGGCTGAAAGATCGATAACTTATAAATTGACAATTTTTTCAAATAATCTTCTAACTGACCTTTTACCTTATTGTAAAAAATCGGCGAATTAGCATTCGCTCCAAGCGCACTAATAATTAAGAGATGAATGTTTTTATCTTGAATTAAATCTGCAAAATGCGCATTAATTTCATAATCAATTGCATAAAATTTATCTTTAGAACCAGCATGTTTGATCGTACTTCCCAAACAGCTAAAAGCATGGGTAAAACCATTTACATCTTCGTCATTAAGTAATAAAAAATCTTCAAGAACGAACTGAGTCACTTTAGTATAAGCATCTAATTTATCAGTTTTTTTACGAACAACCACCGTGATTGATTCAAAGTCATCAGACGATTGTAATTGTTCAATCAAAGCCAAACCGACTAAACCTGTCGCACCAATAATAATTGCCTTCTTCGCACCTATTTTCATTTTTATTTCGCTCAAGTTATCACTTGGACTAATGTAACGTTTTCTTGCAAGATAATCACCTGTTAAATGTACTTAAAAGTATCACAAGGCTTGACTTCGGGGCGTAGTTTCCTCAAAATATGGCACTTGTTTACGGGCTGGTGAATGTTGCTAATATTTTATTGGTTTTAACTTCAGCCCGCCCAGACCAACTTATTTTCAAGGAGTGCACGAGTGGCAAACTCTGCTCAAGCTAAAAAACGTGCTCGTCAAAACGTTAAAGCACGTAAACACAACGCAAGCTTGCGTTCTATGGTTCGTACTTACATCAAACGTACTGTAAATGCGATCGCTGCTGGTGATTATGCTGTAGCTTCTGAAGCTTACAAAACAGCTGTACCTGTAATCGACCGTATGGCTGACAAAGGCATCATCCACAAAAATAAAGCTGCTCGTCACAAGAGCCGCTTAAACGCTCAAATTAAAGCATTAGCTAACTAATTTGTTGCACATAAAAAAGCCCGATTTTCGGGCTTTTTTATTATCTCTTGATTTTCAAATTTTATCAAAATGGAAAGAGGCAGAGCTACCACCCCTTTCTTTTGTATAAGCTATTCGTTTAATCCAAATACTTTTGTCGTTAATGCTAAATTCTTAGCCGTTAGACCTGAAAGAATCAAACTATTATTAGCAGATGGAATCGTCCATTTCTGGTTAGCTCCTCCTGTGCAACGATAGCGAATTAAGCGTGCACGATTATTCGTCAGATAGCCACCTTCCAAATCGAAGCATTGATTAGCCTGCTTAATCGCTTGAGCACTCATATCAGTAGTCCAAACTTGATTAGCTTGGTTGTTACTGCAAGGCTGTAAATTAATTACATTACCCGAAGTAGTTGCTAAGCATTGATCTATATATTTTTTGCTGTGAATTTTTCCTAATGCATCGTAAACCCATTTTTCTGAGTCATCGCCTATACAACCCGAAGCACCACTAATAAATGCATTGAATTGACCATTTTCAAGTTTTTCAGCTTTCAAACAATTTGTTCGATTTATTAAACTCATCGCAGAGCCTAAATTAAAATCACTTTTCAGTTCTAGCTTATCTAGAAAAGCATGAAAAGCGTTAACTGCATCAGCATTTAGATTCACTAAATCAGAGCGATATACATTCATCCAGCGATTCAAACGATACAGCGTGTTTTGCTGTTGGGTATAACGATTCATTTCGTTCTGCGCTGCAATCGAAAGCTGATCTTTGAATTTTTGATATGAATCGAACAACAATTTATTATCAGCTGACAAATTCACCACGGGTCTTGTAGCATTTTCCAAAAGAGCTTGCTCAAGTACCGGAAGTTCAATTTGTTTTAATGCTGAATACCCAACGTTTTTACCAATTTCTGCATAAGGTGAAATTTGTACATTGTTTGCTGGAATCATTATTGTTGAAAGTAAAACTGCTTTTTGATTGGCTTTTCTACAATACAAACCTACTTGCTGTGGTGATTCACTTTGAGCCACATTAATATGGAACTTATTGGCATTACTATTCGTATTCATACGTTGAGGTGCTAGAGCAATATTTTGCTCATTTGATGCAAATCGAATATTTAACCAACAACTTGCCGTAGAATCATTTGGATTGATTTGAGGCAAGTTAAACACATTACCCCAATTCCCTCTTGCAGCTGGATAAATTAAACCCACTTGATTTACAGGATCATATCCACCCAGAATCGTATAAACAGGAACACCGAATAATCTTGGCTTTAAGTAATTCCCATCAGCTGTGTTGTACCAAACATTTCCAGAGTTCGGTACTTTGGGCTGTGCAACTTCCATAGCTCGTGTTGTAGCATTCCACTTTTTATAACCAGTTGGTGAGTTTTTATCCCAGACATAACGATCAAAGGCAGGTTGAATCTTGAGATACGTGCTATAGCCTGTGTAATGTGTATATTTCGAAATCGAACTCGCAGTCGAACCGCCAGACATCGCATCCCAACCATAAGCATACTTATTTAAAAAGTTTGGAACGCCATTACTACCATCTCCAAGATTTGTCGATGTCCAATTGAGATTACCACGCATTTTATTTCTAAAGGCGATATATCCCCAGCCACTATCTGCATGATGTGCAGCCCAAAACATATTATTATTCACGGAACCGGGATAATGCCCCAAACCATAGTGATGTCCAATCTCATGACTAAACTCATTACCTACAGAGTCAATCAGTGTTAGCATTCCATTACCACCACTCAATCCATGCGTGACGTCACCATTACTGTATTTACCGCGAGCATGATGTGTAACTACACTTTGTGTCAGTTGAGGCTGTTCTTGACTCGCCATAGAGGCACTGGTAATTCCCCAATTTGCTAGATTAATACCTACCCCAAATGTTGACTTTGCCGTATTTTCGCGCATATCACCACTATAGACATCACCAGTCGTTACACTGGCAGCATCATAAATTACACCACTAGCAACCATGACTTTATCTAGTTTTAAATCGTCATATTTGGTGACAATCATTCGAGCAGCTGGAATAGTCTGAAAATAATCTGTTCCTGCTTTTGCTGGTTCTAACAGCATATAGTGACCGTTAGACTGAGGTGGATCGGCAAGTAATCCCAAACGAATATTTTGCACAACTAACTCACCTGGAGCGGCAAAATCAATATCTATCTCTGCTAAGTCACCACTACGATTAGTTAAGGGATCAATAATTCGAATATGCAAACCAGCTTTAACTTCATTCCAATTCAAAGCAGTACTCCAAGCACGTTTTGAATAGTTCACCAGTGGTCGTCCATCATTATTTGATTGATCAGATGCTGCCAAACGAGATGGATCATCCAAATCTACCGTTCTCAGCAATTGATTGCCCTGATAAATTTCAGCTTTTAAAGATTGAATATTCCCCATCTCGATTAATGGTGTCACTAATAAAAGTGCCTCTTTCTCAGAGGTTAAACGAGGCATGTAATCTTTTTCATTATTTTTTGGATTAACCACATGACTTTGAGCAAATTGAATCATAGCTGAAAAGCTTCCATTCAAATCATTCCTCAAAGTACGAGCTAAACCTAATTTATCGTAATCATAAAAACCAAGAACCGTATCATCGATAACATCTTTTGTTGGCTCAGGGTATTTTTCAGAAAAAGATGGATGAGAATCACCCGAACTTCCTGACCCCATATTACTTTCTGTTGATGAAATACCACCACTTCCGCCGCCACAAGCACTCGCCGCCACAAGCACTTAACATTGCTGCAAGAACAGATAATGACAAATATTTAAGTTTTAAATACATCACATTTCCCCCAATAAACCGTAATAAATTATCAATAAAGATAAGTTTATGATTATTAGTTAATATTAATAAAATCATGCATTTAAAAATAATATCATCTTTACTAAAAGATAAAAAATATGAATTTAGAATATCTTAAAATATCTAAAAGATTTAGTTATCGTGATCTAGTCAGCTCTAAGGGTTAGTTATTTTTCTTTAAAATCTTTAATTAATAATTCTTGTTTTTGACCACGCCAAATCCACTTTAACTTGCTATTTGCAAAATCCTCACCCTCAAACCAAACAAATAATCCCTCCATCATATCTGGCCAGTCTGATTGTTGAATTTCTGTTTGACCTGAAATGACAGCTACAATTGCAGCCAAAATAGTGTCATGACTAACAGCAATACTTAAACCATTTTGATGTGTTGGATGTGTATGATAAAGCAACTCAAGTACATCAAATACACCTGTAATAGGGTGCTTCATGCCAGGCAAAGCATTATTCACAAAACTGTTGATAAACCCCAATGCACCCTGTTTACGAAAATATGGTGCAGCTTGTTGAATGTCTAATACAAAACTACCTGGCTCAACCAATAATCGCTGTTCAACAATCTCTATCGTATGAGTGTTTTCACCCTTACGTAACTGATCAGCACCTTCAATCATTAAGGCTGCCGTATCAACACATCGTTGGATAGGACTAGAAATACAGTGATGTATAGCTCGATCTGTATTTTGTATGAGATATTGCCCCCAAGCATATGCAAGCTCTCGCCCTTGCTCAGTCAACTGCAAATCATAACCAGCAAATCCCTGTCCATTGACAAGTTCTCGTAATGAATGACGTGTAAATAAGGTGACTGGCGTTGAAGTGTCTGGCAATAAATCCACAGCTTCAAACATACTTTTAGGCAATAAATGTAGCGCCATAATATTTATGTAATATAAAAATTTAACCCACTATAACATGGGTAATATAACTCTCAATCTAAAATCCCAGAATGCTGTAATGCTTCATATGCAATTTTTTTGCAGTACTGATCTTTAAATGCGATAAAGCCACCATTAAGAACAGTATCTCGCTGATTATACAAAAATGGCTTAGCTTCTAGAGTCAGTAGACCACCACCAATGCTTTCTAATAACGATTGACCTGAACTCGTATCCCATTCCGATGTTGGATGAAACCGTGGATAAATATCAATATCACCTTCAAGCATCATACAAAACTTATAGGCACTACCAGCTTCACGTCGCTCAACAGCACGATGTTTAAGTAATGGTTGAATAAAATTTTGATATTTAGGATTTTTACTGTTGTGACTTAATCCAATTTGGAGAGGCGTATTTAAGTCATGTTCTTCTATTTTGTATTGAAACCATTCATTACGGCTAAAACTGTATTTATAAGGAAGTTGATTGCGATAACCGATATACATGACCTGTTCACAAGGCACTGCAATAATCGCAAAAGTTGTCTGATGGTCTTCGATCAAACTTAAATTAGTCGTAAATTCATCACGCTCATGTATAAACTCTTTCGTTCCATCTAGTGGATCAAGCATCCAACATTTTTTCCATGACTTACGCTCAGAATAATCACTCTCTTCAGATAAGACAGGTAATTGCGGTGTTATCGTTGCCAAATGCTTGAGTAGAAAATGATTTACCTTTAGATCAGCTTGAGTCACAGGAGAATCATCACTTTTTTCCTGAATATTAAACTCGCAACCAGCACAATAACTTTGGTATTCTTCCAACAATATTTGACTAGCCTGCGCCATAATTGGAACAAGTTGCATAATCAAGTCATCTTGTGGAGCGAGCGTTTTTATAAACATAGACCAACCTTATGTCATATTCAGATTTACAGCAAAAGCCTATTGCCATGTTCGACATGGATGGCACATTACTCGATTTAGCCTTTGATGATTTTATTTGGAATCAGTGTCTACCTGAACGCCATGCTCAAGTACATCAATGCACTCTAGAACAGAGTAAACAGACACTATTTCAATTTTACCAACAACATAAGCATACACTATCTTGGTATTCTTCTGCGTACTGGACTACAAAAGTTGGAGTAGATGTTTTGCAACTCCAATACGAGCATCGAGAAAAAATCAAAGCGCGTTCCGGTTGCTTTGAATTATTAGAACAACTCAAACAAAAAGGCTATCGTTGTTGGTTACTGACTAACGCGGATAAAGCAGGATTACAGCTAAAACTTGAAAATGTTGCACTGAGCCCTTACTTTGAACTTATGATTAGTAGTGAAGAATTAGGATACGCAAAAGAAGATGTTTCTTTTTGGCGTGAACTTCAGCAACTGCATCCATTTGATCCAACGAAAGCAATTTTTATTGATGATACAGTTGCCGTATTGAAAGGTGCAGAAAGTTTTGGAATTTCAAAACTATTTAGCATAGTACAACCATCAAGTAGCAAAGCTGCAAGGAATTCCAATGAACTTCCTTACCCCGCACTTGATGAACTCACTGATTTATTTGATTGTCTAGAAACCCATTTACAGGTAACAGATGCCAAAACAGCATGAACCAGAAAGCATGGAAGCCATGCGAATTGATAAATGGCTTTGGGCTGCTCGTTTCTTCAAAACACGCTCCATCGCAAAAGCAGCCATTGAAGGTGGTAAAGTTCATCACAATAATGAACGCGTCAAAGTATCCAAAGATGTTCGGGTTGGAATGGAACTGACCATTCAACAAGGATTTGACAAGAAAACTGTCATCGTCAAAGCCCTATCGTCTATACGTGGCGGTGCTCCTATGGCTCAGTTACTCTATGAAGAAACAACTGAAAGTATTGAGCGTAGAGAGTTGCATGCATCGCAACGAAAATTGCATAATCTAGCCCGACCTGATCATCGACCAAGCAAAAAAGATCGTCGTGATATCAATCGTTTTAAACAAGAAAATGTTCAATCATGGTCTTATCATGATGAGTAATTTTTTCTAATTTAAGGTGCGTCATCTTGTGTCGTATTGACGCAGGTCAGATGTAGAATAAACAACTAGAATCTGCCACTATACTCAAGTCCCAACAAGTTGAGATTCAATACATCCACTTGGGTTAGTCGTTAAGAATATAAAGTTTTGAGGTTTTGAGATGGATGATAATAAAAGTAAAGCGTTACAAGCTGCGTTAAGCCAGATTGAAAAACAATTTGGCAAAAACACTGTGATGCGCTTAGGTGACAATACTGTACAAGCAGTTGAAGCTGTATCTACAGGGTCATTAACACTAGATATCGCTTTAGGTATTGGTGGATTACCGAAAGGTCGTATTATTGAGATTTATGGTCCTGAATCATCTGGTAAAACAACAATGACATTGCAAGCAATTGCTCAATGTCAAAAAAATGGTGGTACTTGTGCATTCATCGATGCTGAACATGCGCTTGATCCACAATATGCACACAAATTAGGCGTTGATATTGACAACCTACTAGTCTCTCAACCCGACAATGGTGAACAAGCGCTTGAAATCGCAGATATGCTCGTTCGTTCAGGTGCAATTGATTTAATCGTTGTCGACTCAGTTGCAGCATTAACACCAAAAGCTGAAATTGAAGGCGAAATGGGTGACTCTCATATGGGCTTACAAGCTCGTTTGATGAGCCAAGCATTGCGTAAAATCACTGGTAACGCAAAACGCTCTAACTGTATGGTGATCTTCATCAACCAAATTCGTATGAAAATTGGTGTGATGTTTGGTAGTCCAGAAACAACCACAGGTGGTAATGCACTTAAATTCTATGCGTCAGTGCGCTTAGATATCCGTCGTATTGGACAAGTTAAAGAAGGCGATGAAATCGTTGGTTCTGAAACTAAAGTCAAAGTTGTAAAAAACAAAATGGCACCTCCTTTCCGCGAAGCAGTATTCCAAATCATGTACGGTAAAGGAACTAATCAACTAGGTGAGTTAGTAGACCTCGCCGTACAACAAGATATTGTTCAAAAAGCGGGTGCATGGTACTCATACCAAGGCAACAAAATCGGACAAGGTAAAAACAACGTAATTCGTTATTTTGAAGAGAATTCGAAAATAGCTGCTGAAATTGAGAAGGTTGTTCGCGAGCAATTACTCACCAAAAACAATCCTGAAGCAGCACCTACAGAAGATGTAGAAGAACCAGATTTTTTAGAAAGTTAAACTGAAACGCCCTTCGGGGCGTTTTTCTTTCATGAGGATATAAAACTTGTTTAATTCTGAGAAAACAGAAAAACCTAAAACACTCACAGGTCAAAGACTTCGCTCTTATGCATTTGCCTTACTGACTCGTCGCGATTATTCGCAAGCAGAACTTATAGCAAAACTAAATCAATATGCGATTAATCCTGATGAAGTTGCAAAACTCGTCGAAGAGCTAGCAGTAAATAACTATCAAAGCGATCAACGTGTTGCTGAGCAAACCTTAGCTAGTCAAATACGCAAAGGAAAAGGTCTACAACGCATAAAACAAGCTTTGAAAGCAAAACAATTAGATGAAGAGCTTATTACAGAAGAATTAAAAGAAGTTGATTGGTTAGAACAAGCATATCAACTAAAAGTCAAAAAATTTGGTACTGAGGTTTCAAAAGATCAAAAGATCAAGGCAAAACAAATTCGATTTTTGCAGTATAGAGGATTTGATATAAGTGTAATTATGAAAGCGATTGCTCGAACGAGCGATGAAGAATAATTGGTGGCAACCCTACCAGCAAGACTCCGGCACATCATAGATCTACTACCGTTGCTACCTTCCGGTCCTGGCGGGGTTCATAGAGTACAATTGCGAAGCTACCAGCAGGGCTACCATTGCCTGACAAAGTATAGAGATTTTTATTGGAGTTGCAAGGCTTGTCTCCATTTTTAATTCAGTTTTTGATTCAACTGCTTAAATCAACACCAACTATGTTTTTTGTCTCGTTGAGAACATTATAATTTGTTTAATGTTTATACAAAACAAAACGTATTTTCTCCAAAAGTGCTTGAAGATTGTAAACACGTATTGCATTTAAATGTGTTGCTGTTTTAATGGCTAAATCTAAAAATGTTTGTTTGGTGTGTCTCAAGTAAAAAACAAAGCTTATTCACCCCACAGCTTTATTTTCAACTTTATGGATGAATTTTCATGCTAAAAAAGCATTCTGCAATTTTTATTGCACTACTTAGCAGTACACATTTGTATGCAAATATTCCTATTGAATCTCGTGCGTTAAGCCAACAATTTAATGACAACACAACTTCAGCACCCGTAAGCACAAATCTAAACTGGGATTTGATTCAGAAAAATCAGAAGCTCGAAGAAGAAGTTCGTAGATTACGTGGTCAATTGGAAGAGCATGAAAACTCTATTGAACTATTAAAGAAAGAATTAGCTAATCGATATACAGACTTAGATCAACGCTTAGAACTTTTATCACAAAAAATTGATCCACCTGAAGAAACAACGGAAGCTACAACAGAGTCAACAGCAGAAGCTGCAGCAGCACCAAAATCAGAACCTCCTTCTCCAGCCAATACAATACAACCAGCCCCCCCTAAAAACACCACTAATTCAACATCTACACCTGTGGTACAGGCAACACAAAATACTGCAACCACGAATACAACAAACGCTCAAATCGAATTAGAAAAAGCTGCATATACCGTTGCTTTAGATGCTTACAAACAAGGTGGAGCAAAAAAAGCGATCCAACCGATGCAAAACTTTATTAAAAATCATCCGAATGGTATTTATGTTGGAAATGCATATTTTTGGTTAGCTGAATTTTATCTAGCTGTAGAGCCTGTTGACTATAAAGCTGCAAAACAGAATTACAATATCGTGGCTACACGTTATCCAAACTCTGCTAAAGCACCAAGAGCGATTTACCAACTGTATAGCATTGCTAAAGAAGTGGACAAAAATACAGCTCTAGCCAATCAGTATAAAAACAAGCTGATAAGCCAATACCCACAAACAGAAGAAGCAAAATTTATTCAGAAGAAGTAATTTAAAACTTTTACCTATAAAAAAACCAGTTCATTTGAACTGGTTTTTTGCTTAAGTCTTATTTAATCTTTGCTTGTGATTTTAGATACTCAGTATAGTCCTCTAAAATCTGCTGACCACGGAACTGCTGATATAACTTCGTTAACTCATTCAACTGTTCTGGTTGTAAAGCACTTGCGGCATTTGTATTCACCGTAGAGACCGCCACAATTACCAACTCATTAGGTAGTTGAGTCGTTGTAACTGACCACATGCCTTCTTTAGTTGGCGCAGGGATACTAAACGCTGCGCGCTCGATAGCACGCTTTAAACCTTGTGAACGAGCAAAAGTACCTGCATCCTCAAAAATAATTTTTGACTTTGCAACAACTTGTGCAGCAGGTTGAGTCTTAAATTCAGCTAAAGTTGATGCGATTTTCGCTTGGGCAGCCTTATATGCTTTTTCCTCAATCACCTTAGCTTTGACTTCAGCAGTTGCTTGAGCAAGTGTCTTGACTCCAGCAGCACGATAATCACGCACCTTGATCCAGATCGTATCACCATTTGCTAATTGAATACTTGATGATGCATTGCGATCACCATTTTTTACATCATCATTAAACAATTTTGCTTTTACATTTAAATCGCTTAAATAAGGATTTTGCGTTGTTAAAGTAACACCTTTAGCAGATTCAACACGAACGCCTTTAACTTCTTGAGCCACGGCATCTAATGAATCATTCCCCACAACCATTTCATTTAGACTATTCACTGTATCGCTAAATAAATTGGCTTGTTTTGTTTTCTGCACTTCAGCAATTAAGCGCGGTTTTTCTGCTTCATACGATGGAATATCAATGGCAGGAGCGTTTGCAGCGATAATATGATAACCGTACTGTGTCTTAATTGGTTTAGAAATCTGACCATTCTTCAAAGAATTAACAGCGTTATCAAAGTCTGCTGAAAACACACCAGGAGCATAAGCTTCAACCAAACCACCTTGTGTTTTAGAAGAAGGGTCTTCTGAAAATTGTGCTGCAGCATCAGCAAATGACATGCCTGACTGAATTTTAGCGTATACATCATTTGCCAATTTCTGAGCTGTCGCTGCATCTCTTGAATCCGTTGTAATCAGAATATGTTTAACTTCTCGCTTCACATCTTTCTGTTGTTTATCAACGAATGCTTTATATGCCTGCTGTAACTCAGCTTCAGAAGGAGCTACATTTGCTTGTGGCAATAATGCTGGTGTTAAAACCACATAATCCACATCAACATTAGCAACCTGTTTAAATTGGTTTTTATGCTTGTTGTAATAATCTGCAATTTCTTGATTAGAAACAGTAATACCCTTTTTGTAATCATCTAACTTAATGCTGGCTAAATGCAAAGTACGTTGTTCTGTTTGTAAATTAGCAAGTTGCTGTAAATCAGATTTGCTTACCAAAGCATAATCCATCAATGTCGATGAAATCATTTTTAAAGCATGGTCTTGACGCAGACTAGCAATCAAGCCTTGATTGGTCATACCAACAGAGCGTAGATAATTTTCATAGAGCTTTTGTGAAAATTGTCCGTTTTCTTGAAAGCTAGGTTGTTGAGCCAACATTTGCTCAAGTTGCGTATCACTTAAGGAAATCCCTAGTTTTTCTGCTTGTTGTTGTAACAAGCTACGAGCAATCAGTGCATCTAATGCTTTTTCTTGAATAAGAGAGAGGTTCAAAAGAGACTCATCACCCTTTACTAAGGATAAATATTGATCTTTATAATTTTTAGTTGCTGTTTCTAATTCTTTATTAGAAATATCTTGGCCATTTACAGATTTTGCAACATCTGCTTTATTGCCTCCACTAAAATATCCTTCAATACCTACAAGCGCTAAAGGGGTCAAAAACAAAACTAGAAGGACTTTGCCAAGCCAACCCTTAATGAGTGTACGAAAAGATTCCATGAGAATTCCAATATTTTATTTCGGGGCAATTTTAACTGAAAAATAAAAGCGAATGAATGCAGAATAAAGCTCAAATCAACTTTTTCATTCGATAAATAAAAAACGCACCCGAGATGGTGCGTTTATTGATTTAAAAAGATTACGCAACTGAATCTTTCAAACCTTTACCTGGTTTAAAACTTGGTACTTTGCTAGCTTTAATTTGTAGCTCTTCACCAGTTTTAGGATTACGACCAGTACGAGCAGCACGCTCTTTAACACTAAAAGTACCAAAACCGACTAAAGTAACCGTATCACCCTTTTTTAGTGCTTCAGTGATCGATGCAATTGTTGCGTCAAGTGCCTTACCAGCATCCGACTTAGATACTCCCCCTTTTTCAGCAATCGCATCAATTAATTCTGATTTATTCATGATAAAAAATATCCTCTTAATATCGTTTGTTAAGATCCAAGGCTATAGTTTAAAAGGCCATGCCGCCTTTATAGCAATGCTTTAGGGGAGAACGCAATACTAGAAAGGCGTTTTAACCAAAATAAATACTGAAATACGACATAAACGGACGAGCGTCAGGAGTTTTTTTACTTTTTATTCAATTTGGCCTTTAATTGGTTATTTTCTTCAATTAAAGCATCAACTTTGATATGAAGCTGCACCAAAAGCTGTTCAATATGCTGTAGATCTTTAGGAGTAACCAAACCGATTCGATTTAAAGAGTGATTTACACCTGTATCTAAAATTTTTTCTACTTTGTCTTTAGTGTCAGTCACAGACTCTTTTGCCTTTTCAGTGACTTTCCCAACGGTGTTATCTGCGAAATCAACAGTTTTTGACTCAAGCTCTTCGCCAACTTTTACAAGCGAGTCAAATAATTTATTTCCTTCTTCTTCAGCACGTGAAAATGCACCTAAACCTGCCAGCCAAATTTGTTGTGTATATTTTTTGAAATCCAAAGCAGATTTTTTAGAACTCTTTGATTTTAATTTGGTTTTTACCTCGGCTTCTTCACCTGAATTTTCAAGGTTAGTGTTATCCATAGACCAATGCTCCTAAGCACTTTACAAACAGTATGTCGTATTTAACCATAAAAATGTTTTTATAATATCAAAGTTAAGACTTGATCGTTTTAAAAAACTGTTCTACAAAGCTACAAAGTCATGTAAATTAATATTAATCATTGAGCAAGGATGCTCAAGTTTATATGCTTTATGGTTATATCTATTGACTGGTAAGGAAAAAGAGACTCATGAGTGAAACGCAACAAAGACATAGACATCCTCATTTGTTGCTAAACTTTGTTATCATTGTTTTAGAAACTTTTTTCTCATTTATCCTGACTCATGATTCAGCACTTCGTCTACAGGCGAAACGATTTATTGACCAGCGTGTGACTTTACGTATCAATAGCTATATCCCTTTCTTTGATTTTTATATTCAGTTCACAGACAAAGGATTGCTATTTGATATGCAGTCTTTAGATCGAAAAATTGATCTTGAAATCAATAGTACGCTGATCGATCTTACTAAAATATTTGTGTTTAATAATCAGCGCAGCATTCACAACATGCGACTTTTAGGTGAAATCTCACTTGCCGAAGAGTTTTTAGATTTAGCACCGCATTTGACACTCCCAAGCATATTTGCTAACTGGAAACAGTGGTTTAGTGCATTCGATGATGATGCTGAAACCTTAGCTTCTCAGCAAAGAATTGCACCCTTGCTAGATAAAATTGATCAACAACGCTCTGAAATAAACTCATTACTCGTGGAAGTAAAACAATATCAAAATCGAATCCATAGACTCCAAAAGCGCCAACGCTTGATCAATATCAGCTTTGCTGTATTTAGCTTTATTTTGATTGGTTTTTTTGTGTATAATATGTGGATACAATAAAAACTTTATATTTCACTTTTCACACACATATTGGCAATTAAAAAACTTGACTATTTTAGTCGGAATTCATAAAATTTAGACATCTAGTCTAACCATGTGTACCGAATCATGCGTCTTACAACTCGCGGTCGTTACGCAGTGACTGCTCTACTTGATTTAGCTTTGCAGCCAACTGAACAAACGATCACGCTTGCGGAAATAGCAGCACGCCAATCCATCTCTGTCGCTTATCTCGAACAATTATTCGCAAAGCTTAAGCGCCATGGGTTAGTTTCAAGCGTTCGTGGTGCAAATGGCGGATATCATCTTGCGCGTATTGCAAGTGAGATCACAGTGCTAGAAATCATCGAAGCTGTAAATGAAACTGTTGATGCGACTCGTTGCGACCATAAAGGAAATTGCCAAAATGGTGCAATGTGTTTAACGCATGACTTATGGCAAGAACTCTCCCACCATATTGCCGATTATCTCGCCAAAATCACACTTGCGGATTTGATTGCACGCGACAATGTACAAACTGTCGCCCTGCGCCAAAACTCTACAAGCTTTGACTCAGCTCTTTTATCGGTTACAGGTATTTGACATGAAACGTCCAATTTATCTTGATTACGCAGCAACCACTCCTGTCCTTCCTGAAGTTGCAGAACGTATGATGGAATGCTTAACCTTCGAAGGGACTTTTGGTAATCCTGCATCCCGCTCGCATGCTTATGGTTGGCAAGCCGAAGAAAAAGTTGAATACGCGCGTGAACAAGTCGCTAATCTTATCAAAGCTGATCCACGTGAAATTGTGTGGACTTCTGGTGCGACTGAATCTGATAACTTAGCACTCAAAGGTATCGCTCAGTTTTATGGTTCAAAAGGCAAGCACATTATTACAAGTAAAATTGAACATAAAGCTGTTTTAGACCCATGTCGTGAGCTTGAGGAAGAAGGCTTTGAAATCACCTATCTCGAGCCAGAACCACGTACAGGTCTAATTACACCTGAAATGGTAAAAGCTGCTTTACGTCCAGATACAATCCTTGTTTCACTTATGATGGTGAATAATGAGATTGGTACAATTACTGACGTTGCTGCAATCGGTGAATTAACACGTGCGAATAAAACACTCTTCCACGTAGATGCCGCTCAAGCTGCTGGAAAAGTTGATATCGATCTTTCAACTATGAAAATCGATTTAATGAGTTTCTCTGGTCATAAAATTTATGGTCCTAAAGGTATCGGTGCATTATATGTTCGTCGTAATCCACGCGTTCGCTTAAAAGCGCAAATGCATGGTGGTGGTCATGAACGTGGTATGCGCTCTGGTACCTTACCAACACATCAAATCGTTGGTTTAGGTGAAGCGTTCGAAATTGCTGGTAAAACCATGCATGCTGAACAAGAACGTCTACGCCAATTACGCGACAAACTTTGGAATGGCTTACAAGACTTAGAACAAGTTTTCTTAAATGGCCACCCTACTCAAAACGTTGCAAATTATTTAAATGTCAGCTTCAACTTTGTTGAAGGTGAATCTTTAATGATGGCGTTGAAAGATGCAGCCGTTTCAAGTGGTTCTGCATGTACTTCTGCAACACTAGAACCATCATATGTATTACGTGCTCTAGGTTTATCTGATGAATTGGCACATAGTTCAATTCGCTTTAGCTTTGGTAAGTACACCACTGAAGCTGATATCGATCACGTATTGACAATTACCAAAGCTGCTGTTGAGAAACTTCGTGAACTTTCTCCGCTTTGGGATATGTACAAAGAAGGTATCGACCTTTCAACAGTTGAATGGGCTGAACACTAATTCATTGAACTTGAATTGAAAAACGTGTTTTAACCCTCATATTAATATTAGGCTGACCCCGAGGTTTGGAGAAGCGAAATGGCTTATAGTGAAAAGGTAATTGATCATTACGAAAATCCTCGTAATGTGGGCGTTTTGGATAAAAATGCTGAAAACGTTGGTACAGGTATGGTCGGTGCACCAGCTTGTGGTGATGTAATGCGCTTACAAATCCAAGTCGATGAAAATGGCGTAATTGAAGAAGCTCGCTTCAAAACTTATGGTTGTGGCTCTGCAATCGCATCAAGTTCCCTTGTAACTGAATGGTTAAAAGGTAAAACTCTTGATGAAGCTCAAGCAATCAAAAACATTGATATTGCAACAGAGCTTGCTCTTCCACCAGTAAAAGTACACTGCTCTGTATTGGCTGAAGATGCGATTAAAGCTGCGATTGAAGATTATCGTGGCAAAAAAGCGAAAGCTTAATAGTTTAACGACGTAACACATTGGAGTTTTCATGATCCATTTAACTGAAAATGCTGCGACTCACATCAGCAATTACCTACAGAATCGTGGTAAGGGTGAAGGCATTCGTGTTGGTGTGAAAACTTCGGGTTGCTCTGGATTAGCTTATGTACTTGAGTTTGTTGATGATGTTGACACACATGATCAAGTATTTGAGCAGTTCGGTGTTAAAGTTTTTGTGGATCCTAAAAGCTTAGTTTATCTCGAAGGTTTAGAGATGGACTATGTTAAAAATGGTCTAAATGAAGGCTTTGAGTTCAACAACCCAAATCAAAAAGGTGAATGTGGCTGTGGTGAATCATTTACAGTCTAAAATCATATCACCCTCTTTTTTATTCATTAAAACAGTGTGTTCCGCACTGTTTTAATGTATTTATAAATAGCGGAATTCATCTCCCATGAATCATTTTGAGTTGTTCCAATTACCCGAAGCACTCGATATAGATTTGGCAGCTTTAAAAAAACAGTTTTTGAATTTGCAACAGCAATATCATCCAGATAAAGCTGCTGACAAAGATCAGGCGTTAATTAAGTCAAGTGAAATCAATCAAGCGTTTAAAGTACTTTCACAAGTTGATAGTCGTGCTGCATATTTACTTGCCTTAAAAAAGCAAGATCACCATCTTGATCAATCCATCAGTGATTTTGAATTTCTACAATCAGCACTTGAGATGCGCGAGCAACTTGATGAGGCTAGATCAACAGATCAATTACGTACATTAAAAGTAGACGTTCAACAATGGATTGATGGATTAGTCCGCGAATTCAAAATTGATTATGCTGACGAAGATTGGGCTGAAGCTCGTGATACGGTACGTAAATTACGCTTTTTCCAACGCGTAATGAACGATATTGATAAAGCCGAAGATCGCATGTTAGACGAAGAGGATAGCTTCGACTTAGATGATGATTTTTAGTCTGCCGTTACCAATTATTTTCAAGGGATACCTCACGCATGGCACTTTTGCAAATTGCTGAACCTGGTCAATCTACTGCGCCGCACGAACATCGAATTGCGATCGGTATAGACTTAGGAACAACCCACTCTTTAGTGGCGACAGTGCTATCGGGAAAACCGAAAGTTCTACAAGACGATAAAGACCGAGTTTTACTCCCTTCTATCGTTCATTATGCAAAGGATACAACTACATTCGGCTATGAAGCTAAGCCGTTCATGTTGACTGATCCTAAAAATACAATTGTTTCTGTTAAACGTTTCATGGGACGTTCTCAAGCAGATATTAAATTCCAACATCCTTATGTGCTTGTTGGTGCTGAAAATGAAATGCCAGCATTTGAAACTGCTGCAGGTCGAAAAACACCTGTTGAGATTTCCGCTGAGATTTTAAAAGAATTAAAAGAACGTGCAGAGGCAAGCTTAAAAAATCCAGTTAATGGTGCAGTTATTACCGTTCCTGCATATTTTGATGAAGCACAACGTCAAGCGACTCGTGATGCTGCTCAATTAGCTGGTTTAAATGTACTACGCTTACTCAACGAACCAACGGCTGCTGCTGTTGCTTATGGTTTAGATCAGGATGCCAATCTCAGTACAGATCGTAATTATGTAATTTATGATCTAGGTGGTGGTACGTTTGACGTATCTATCTTGCGCTTCTCACAAGGTGTGTTTGAAGTATTAGCCACAGGTGGTCATACTGCATTAGGTGGTGATGACCTCGACCGCTTAATCGTGAAGTGGGCAAAAAAACAGCTTAGCATTGAAACTCTAAGTGATGAAGAGTACGCAGTTTTTGTCGTTGCTGCACGCCAAGCTAAAGAACAACTCACTGATCATGAATCTGCTGAATTAAAATTATTCGATGATCGTCTAGTTTTGGATCGTCCAACATTTGAATCAATCATTCAGGTCGCACTCGATAAAACAATCAGTGTATGTAAACGCGTATTACGCGATGCAAAACTTGAATTAGATGAAATTGAACATGTTGTTTTAGTTGGTGGTTCTACTCGTTCTTATGCAGTACAAAAAGCAGTTCGCGATATATTTAAACGTGAACCTTTATGTACAATTAATCCAGATGAAGTAGTTGCAATTGGTGCATCAATCACAGCAAATCAGCTCATCGGTAACAGCCAAGATGGCTCTTTATTGCTTGATGTTACTCCACTCTCATTAGGTTTAGAAACTATGGGTGGTCTGGTAGAGCGTTTGATTTCGCGCAATACAGCAATTCCTGTAGCTCGCCGTCAAGAATTCACGACTTATCAAGATGGACAAACTGCCATGCTGATTCATGTCGTACAAGGTGAACGAGATTTAGTTGAACATTGTCGTTCACTAGGTCGCTTTGTTTTGCATGGCATTCCACCGATGACGGCTGGTCAAGCGCGTATTGAAGTTACATTCCAAGTTGATGCTGATGGTTTACTAACAGTATCTGCAAAAGAAACAACTTCTGGTGTTCAAGCACAAATTGATATCAAACCTTCTTATGGTTTATCAGCTGCAGATACGGAACGTCTATTAATTGAAGGTTTCCAGCATGCTGAAGAAGATAAACAACTTCGCCATTTGCAAGAAACAAAAGTTGAAGCAGAACGTGAATTAGAAGCTCTAGAACAAGCTTTAAAAGCTGATAAAGATTTACTTTCTCAGCAACAAGCTCGTGATTTAATTCTTGCTGCAGAAGCACTTAAAGCTCGCTTAAAAACTAATGAGTTAGAAGCAATTGAAAATGCTGTTCAACAACTTAAAACTCACAGCGATGCGTTTGCAGCACTTCGTATGAATCGACATATTGACCATGCCTTAAAGGGTACAAAACTCGAAGATTGGTCAAACTCAAACTAAAGGTATAGGTGATCAATATGCCACGTATTAAAGTTCTCCCTCATGCTCAATTCTGTCCTGAAGGTGCAGAATTCGAAGTGGAAAAAAATGCAAATTTATGCCAAAGCTTACTTAAGCAAGGCATCAAAATTGAACATGCATGCGATATGTCATGCGCATGTACCACATGTCACGTCATTGTCCGTAAAGGTTTTGACAGCCTCGAAGAAATGAATGACGTGGAAGCCGATTTACTTGACCGTGCATGGGGTTTGGAGCCAGACTCTCGCCTTTCGTGTCAAGTTGAAATTGTTGATGAAGATTTAGAAATTGAAATTCCTAAATACACAATCAACCATGCTTCAGAAAATCACTAAATTTTCAAAAATTAGTGACATAAAAAAACTCCTCTAAATGAGGAGTTTTTTTATGTGGTAGAGTTTTGCAATACAGAAGAAAAAAATAATCTATTGTTTAACCTCATCATCGAGATTTAAACGTGGAATGCCTTGTGCATTAGTAATTTTTTGCTGTGTTTTGATTCTCTGAATCATTTTCTCTAGAATTTCTACCAGCTCAGGGTATTCATAATTTTGTACTTCTTCAAAATTCAGCACCAAATGAAAACCCTTATATTCGAAATCAAACCATTTTTGTGTATCTGATTTTTTGCCTGTGAATTTCTCCATGACTTGCCATGTTTTCACAGGACCTTGAATCCCTTTCAAATAGATCGGCACTTTAGGAACACACAGAAATTCATTTTTAATTAACTGATGTGTATCATCTGCAATCAAAATTTCATCAACTTCAGCAGCTGATTGCAAACGGGCTGCCAGATTTACATCACGACCAACAATCGTATATGCCATACGATGTGAAGCACCATAATTTCCAACGTGACAATATCCCGTACTTATTCCCATGCGAATATGTAATGCTGGATAACCCATTTTTTTCCAGCGTTCGCGTAGCAATTTCATCTGTTGGCGCATTGCGATAGCCATTTCAACACAAGACTTCGCATCTTGTTCTACGCCTTGAGAGTTTGGATCACCAAAGAAAATCAGGATCGCATCACCCATAAACTTATCGACGGTTGCTTCATACTGTTTTGCAATTTCCGTCATATGACTTAAATAATCATTTAATAAGAAAGCTAAATCATCTGGAATTAAGCTTTCAGAAAGCTCTGTAAAACCTTGAATATCTGAGAAGAAGATCGTTAATTTTTTCCGTTTATATTCAATTTTAGCTTCAGCCTCGCCACGCATAATCGACTGCCACAACTGTAATGGAGCATAACGACTTATTTGATTTGCAAAGGCAATATAACGAGTCATTTGATTATGATAATGCTGACGTTGCTGACCTAGAATATTCAAACGACGATATTGATAGTAGTTACCAATCACAATGAACATCATCAATCCAAGTAAACTCACCACTGTAAGTTCAGGATTAGTCGGTTCAAAATATTCTTCCGCACCAAATATAAAAAATGTTGAAAAATAAAAGGTCAGCACACCAATCAAAATAATTAATGATGCTACTGGCAAAGTAATTTTATTGTTTAAACCTACATAAAGTAGTGCAAACAGGATTGTAAATGTAGGTACTAGGCTTAAATGTAATCCAGCTAAAACAATGGCAACGATAACAGCTTCTATGCCAAATAAAACGTTCTTCTCTGTATCACGATCAAATTTGTATTGAAGCCATTTTTCAAGCTTAGGAGACAGTAAAAAGAAAACTAATAAAATTGGAAGAATATAGAGTTGGTGATTAGCGCTAGAAGAAGTAAAAGTATAAATAACCAAAATTAATGACAAAATCGAATACCCCATCAAACGATGGAAATAAGCGAACTGTCTAGGTTCTTTATCGATTAACCTATCTAGTGGCACCCTCTACTCCTTCCTTATCTAAGAAGACCTACAATCCTCTTGACTAAATCAGTCCATGCGCCAATCAAAAGGCATATCACCCTGACCACGTAATGCAAGCATAAGGGTTTGACGCATATGAGCAAGAACATCGCTGCTGTATGGTACAGCTGGAGTACCCCAAACTGGTTTAGGCCACGCAACATCATTTTGATAACGTACAACATGATGAAAATGAAGCTGTGGTACAACATTACCAAGTGCCGCTACATTCATCTTGTCAGCACGGAATACGCGAGAAAGCTGACTAGACAACCAACTCGATTCACGTAAAAATTGTTCCTGATCGGCTTGACTGAGTTCATATAACTCAGTGATTCCAGGAACACGTGGTATAAGAATTAGCCAAGGAAATTGCATATCATTCATTAAACGACATGTTGAAAGCGGAAAGTCGCCTACAAAAAATGTATCTTGAGCAAGTTGTGGATGCAAACTAAACATATCTTTATAAATGATGCAAAATAATAATGGTCAATACTATCACATCAGTTGTGATGTGAATATTATTAGTAACCTGTTTGATTACAAATAACAATGATTTTCCTCAGTTATTAACGCATCATCCGACCAAAAAATGATTCTGTATCGAATGATACTTCTCCCCTCAAATCTGATTTTCTAATTAGCCATTCAACTCACTTAACAACTTGTTCAACAAAGTCACAATAAACTCGATACGCTCTTCATATTCTGACAAATGAACTGTCAATTTCAATCGCTGACCCCCCTCCATACGATAGTGAGTTGGATTCTTCTGCATCAACTGAATGATACTGATTGCTTGTACAGGTGTATCAGGAGAAAACTCGATATACCCACCGTTTGTATTCACATCGACTTTTGTAATTCCGAGTTGTTCCGCTTTAAGACGCACTTGATGAACGCTGAACAACTGTTTAACTGCTTGAGGTGGAATACCAAAACGGTCAATCAACTCCATTCGGATATTATCCAGTTTCTCTTGTGTGTCTGTATTACTAATACGCTTGTAGAACAATAAGCGTTGATGAACATCGCCCAAATAATCATCTGGAATCAATGCTGGCATATGTAAGTTAATTTCAGCAGTAAGTGAAAGCGGAGCATCGAAATTAGGAGTTTTACCTTTTTGAATCGCCTTAGTTGCCTTTTCAAGCATCTCCATATACAAGCTGTAGCCAATTGCTTGCATTGAACCACTTTGCTGCTCACCTAAGAGCTCACCAGCACCGCGAATCTCTAAATCTTCTGTCGCCAGCATAAAACCAGCACCAAGTGTTGAAGCTCTTTGAATTGCATCTAAACGTTTTTCAGCGTCACCTTTCAAATGTTTGAGTGATGGTACGAGCAAATAAGCATAGGCTTGGTGATGTGAACGCCCAACACGACCGCGAAGTTGATGCAACTGGGCCAAACCTAGTTTATCGGCACGTTCTATAATGATTGTATTGGCATTCGGTACATCAATACCCGTTTCTATAATCGTAGAGCAAACCAGTACGTTATATTCTTTGTGGTAGAACTGCTGCATGACTTGTTCAAGTTCACGCTCATGCATTTGTCCATGAGCAACTGCTACACGAGCTTCTGGAACCAAGGTTCGAATACTTTCTGCAGCTCGTTCGATTGTATCGACTTCATTATGTAAGAAGTAGACTTGTCCACCACGCAATAATTCACGCAGAATTGCCTCTTTCACAGAGTCATCCGTATGCTCTTGAACAAAAGTTTTTACGGCTAAACGGCGTGCTGGTGGCGTCGCAATAATAGATAAATCACGCATTCCAGAGAATGCCATATTCAAGGTACGAGGAATTGGGGTTGCTGTGAGCGTAAGCATATCCACATCGGCACGAAGTGCTTTGATACGCTCTTTATCACGCACACCAAAGCGATGTTCTTCATCGACGATCATTAAACCTAAATTTTTAAACTGAACATTTTCTTGCAGAATTTTATGGGTTCCGACCACGATATCAACTTTGCCATCAGCCAAATCTTCAATGATTTTTAGATGCGTTTTGTTGCTTCCGAAACGTGATAAAACTTCGATACGAACTGCTGTATCCGCAAAGCGATCTTTGAATGACTCATAATGCTGTTGTGCAAGTAAAGTCGTCGGCACCAAAACTGCGACTTGCTTATTGTTTTGTACTGCCACAAAGGCTGCTCGCATTGCAACTTCAGTTTTTCCAAAACCAACATCACCACAAACCAAACGATCCATAGGTTTCGCAAGTTGCATGTCATGAAGAGTTGATTCAATCGCATTGGCTTGGTCTAGTGTCTCCTCATAAGCGAAGCCACTTGCAAATTGCATATATGCCGTGTGATCTAGCTCAAACGCAAAACCTGGTTTTGATTGCCGACGAGCTTGTATATGCAATAACTCAGCCGCTACATCATGAATTTGCTCTAAAGCTTTGCGCTTAGCTTTACTCCATGTATCTGTACCCAACTTGTGCAAAGGCGCAAGATCAGGATCTCCACCACTATAGCGACTAATCAAATGTAAATTGGTGACAGGAACATAGACCTTAGCCCCATCAGCATAATCAAGTTGTAAAAACTCATGATCTTGCTGATCAATCTCTAAGGTAACTAATCCCGCATAACGTCCAACACCATGATCAATATGTACGACAGGCGCACCTATACTCAGTTCGGTTAGACTCCGAATTAAAAACTCTTCGGAGACTTCTTGCTGGCGTTTTCGTCTACGTTGAACAACTCTGTGTTCGTAAAGTTGATTTTCAGATATAACTGATAATTGATCTGTGAGAAGTAAACCACGGTCTAAAGGAGCACTGGTAATCGCAACTTTTAGCTTATCCTTTTGGAATTGAGCAAAGCTATCGACTGTTTGAATTTCTCCTAAAACTGAGCGCAGCGCATCTTTTAAAGTTTCGCGTCGTCCTGCACTTTCAGCGACTAAAAGCACAGGAAATTCAATTTGATCGATATAATTTTTAACAGCTTGAAAAGGCTGCTCTTTTTTAGGATCTACAGCGAGTTTTGGAGGTTGCTCTGCTGATAAATTTAGAACACCAGCTTTCTCGTCGAAAGTATCTGCCGAAGCAAGAATTCTTGGAAATTGATTTAATGCCTGTAAAACATGATTAGGCATTAAAAATAGATCTTCAGGAGGAAGGATCGGTTGATCAATATTGTGACGACGATCTTCGTAACGACGAACGACTTCCTTCCAAAAACTAATTAATTCATCTTCAACTTCATTATTTGTAATTACAACGCAATTCTTTGGTAAGTATGTCGTTAACATACTTTGCGCTTCCATTAACTTTTTATCAAAAAATAAAGGAAAATAAAACTCTAACCCTGGTGTTGCTATACCTTCGAGTACATCTTGATAGATAGGATTTTTCTTGGGATTTGCGGTAGGGAAACTTTCCGCATAGCGATCTCGGAATGTTGATCTACCTTCTTTGAGAGGAAACTCTTTAGCAGGTAATACAGTAAAATTTTTTAATGATTCAGTTGTTCTTTGCGTTTCAGGATCGAAGAACTTCAGGCTTTCAATTTCATCATCAAATAAGTCGATACGAATAGGTTGATCTTGTCCTGATGCATATATGTCCATAATGCTGCCACGAACTGCAAACTCACCATGATCATAAACAGTATCAACTAAGCGATAACCTGCTTGGACTAATTGTTTTTTCTGTGCTTCTAAATCAAGTTTTTGACCAACTTTAATATCAAAATGCTCACCAACAACCCATGAGTAAGGTGCAACACGTTGAGCCAAAGTACTAGCAGAAATTAATAAAATCCCCTTTTGTGGCATATTAGATAAAATAGCCAGACGCTCGGAGACAATATCTTGGTGCGGAGATAATCGATCATATGGCAAAATCTCCCAGTCAGGAAAGATTGTTGGTTTTATGCCATAAAATTCAAGCTCACTTTCAAGCTGTGCAAGATGTTGATTATTTCGTGCAACAATTACATATAAATTAGAATTCTGAGTGGCAATTTCTTTGAATAGTAGTGCAGCAGATGATCCAAGTAGCGAACCAATCCAGCGTTTTTCGCCAGCTTTGAATTGTTGTAAGTTTAATTGAGAGATTTCTTGTTGAAACATAGAGAAAATCGTGCAATTTAAAGGACAAGTGGCTTAGTTTAGCATGATGTTTTTTTACTAATAGGAATTTTTTGGCTTATCCTTAATGCAAAGTTATGTATTGAGTAAATCAAATAGAATTGCTATCGAAAGTCACTATTATTTAAAACAGGATTCTTTAACCAATTTTTAATGTTATGGATTTGCTTTTCTACTTCAATAAGAAGATGAGGACTATTATCATGAGTCCATGTTTCATCACACCAGTCACAAGCATCATATAAATCACCCAGCCATGAGGGATAATATACAATTTTCGGATCAAAATTACGTGGAGCCCCCATAAAATCGGCTTCTATTTTGTTAAAAATTTTACATAATTCAAAGGGTCGTATTTCACCCACTTTATATTTCTTTAGAACATTTAGGAAGTAATGAGCAGCTAAAATTTCGGCCTCAATTGAATTCACTGAAAAATTTACATCTACTTTTTGTATCAACCCTAACAAAAGAGATTTGTGATCAGCATCGTGATCAAAAAGTTCAAAGTACTCTATCTCTACAACCTTATGTGCTTTTGTATATTCTGCGATTTTACTTAAAGTAAGATCTTGAGAGTAATCAGTATAGTAAATTTCTACGAAAAGTGCTTTTAATGTCATCAATCCATCTTCAATTTTGATATTGTAATTAAATCCAACTCCTTCTAAACATCAATTTTAAACCCTAAATCAATATCAGATGCAGCTTGACCACCTCGTATTCCAAAATTATCCGTTGAAATTTCTCGAATTATTATCATAACATGATCTCTTGGTACACCAAATGGTTCTAGGTTATCTACAATCGTTTTATACAGTAAACGTTTGGTTTCTAATGAGCGACCTACAAAACAATCAATGGTAATGTGTGTAAAAAACTCTGGTTTTTCCTTTTCTGGTGGACACTGAAAATGATGTGGTTCATACGTGACTAAACGTAGATGCCGATCATTTGGCATAATTTTAAACGACTCTATCAAAGCAGAATGCACTGCTTCAATAATTCCAAGCTCCACTTCTAATGTATATTTTTGCCTTACCTCAATAAGAACACTCGGCATTTTACTCTCCCAAACAAGCACCATGAATGAATATTTATATTTTCTATCAATTGATTAGACTAAATTTATAGGACTTACGCATTGACAGATTCAAAAAAGTATTAAAATGCTTTATAAAGTATCTGTGATTAGACGAATTAAACATGCTTCTACAGCAACCTGTACTCTACCCATTTA
>NZ_JBPKBJ010000038.1:0-35645 GCF_051390655.1 Acinetobacter sp. P1(2025) | reverse complement strand
ATATTATTGGCGAGATTTTCAAGTCATGACAGCTGACAAAATAGAGCAATGGGTGGAGAAAGTATCAAACCAATTCGGAAAAGAATACATGTTTACTTTTTAATGGATACTTATGCGTCAAAATGAAAGATACTTTAGTCTAAAGAGAATCATCATTTCTATTTAAATACTTTCTTTGCTTAGTCGTAAAATCTTTATATTAAAGAAATTAAGATAGCGATTTAATACAGTAAACTTTTATATAAGTTAGATAACTAATTGGTCAGAATGAAATATGAGAAAGACTTATCACTTACTGTAATTTATACGGTAATTATTGAGAATGTATCAGAAGAAGTAATATTAAGCTCAATCAAAAAATTGTTATATTGAAATATTTTTGAAAGGCTTTGAGAAGATATTGTGGTGCGCTCAGCGGGACTCGAACCCACGCCACAGGCTTCGGAGACCTGTACTCTATCCTGTTGAGCTATGAGCGCATGCGAGCCACATGATAGGCAAAAAAATCATATAGGTAAATATAAACATGAACACCAAGTGATTTCTTGATTATTAAAAGAGCAATTATTCAAATTGTGAACCTATTTATAAGGTCAAATTTATAAATGTTGAACTGAATAATTAATTAGCTTAAGTGTTTGATTCAGTTGAGTCGGTGGAATGCGGCTTTCTTGCAAGGAGGTAATCCACTGCATTTGACATGCTTTTAATTGTTGCACGGTTTTTATTGTTTGAATCTTTTGGATTAAAGGACGAGCCATCAAACCGCAATAGGTGGTTAGTGTTTGGATCATCACTTGTTGAATCTCTACAAAAGGTAATTTTTCAAGTTCAATATTTTCAAATGTTTCTTCATCAGAGCTTGGTGTTGTTGATTATTTTCAAGTGGTTCTGTAATTGCTGATTGAATGATAGGAGCAGTTTGTTCCAAAGGAGTTTCTTTTATATTTGTTGGCTCCGCCTGTTGAGCGAGTAAACCCATGTCAATCAGTTGTTGAACAAGCTCAGATGGTGCAATTTTTTCTTTGTAGTTATGGTCTAGTTCTTGAAAGTCTTCATGATCAATAAGTAATAGAAGTCGTCGTTGTTTTGCAGTCAAAGCGATATTGCGTTGTTGCAATGCATTTTGTCCAAGTTCCGTTTTAAAAAAATGTGACATCTCTTAATCTCCCCCAGCCAAGATCTAGATGGAGATTAAGATATAGTTGAAAAGTGACAGAAATGTTAACAAATTATTAAATATCATCTATTTGCATAAAGTAAATAGAAAATAATTGAACTTATTGAAAATTAACGTGCTTTTTTAGACGATATTATTTTCTAGTGCCTTTCTTAAGTACGGATCGAGATCATCTTGTCGCATTAACCATTGCACATAATCTGTTGGTAAATCAGAGATCGAAGTGCCTTTGTGTTTACCGAAGCTAATTGATTTTGGAATGCGTGCCTCTTCTGAAGCTACATAGAGTTGTTCAATTGTTTGGATATTTAAATGATGGATGATATGCATCAAAATATTGGCTGTTAAAATAATATCTGCATCAGCTCTATGTGCGCCTTTCAGCATTTCACGAGCTTTATCACTTCCTTTCGAAATTAAATAAATTAATGCAGAAATATTATGCGCTTCTGCATTTTCCCATACGCGACGAGCAAGCGCTAGCGTACAAATAGGCTTTAATTTGGAAACATCAACACCACATTTCGCAATTGCTGAAATATCGTAATCAACATTGTGACCAATGATATACGCAGTTTGTTCTGGTAATTCGAATTCATTATAAAAAGGTTGATCGATCAAATCCGATTCAAGAATATGATGAACTGCCATAGCGGCGTATGAGATCGGTTGACCGACTTGATAGAGTTGATCAAAAATTTTGGTTTTGTCTAAACTTAATTTACCACTCTCTATCTCGATTGGTGCATATGCAATTTCTATCGGTAAGCCATTCAATGTATGGGTTTCAGTATCTAAAATGATAGCTTGCATTGGGTTATGACCTAAGTGAAGTAGAGTGGATTTGATATCTTACTCGAAATTATGCTTCAACCAAGATGTGTTCGATTCGCAATCGCTATATTCCTTTGGTAATTCGATTTTTTGATTAAAAATAAATCTTATTTTGCTGATGAAAAGACTTGAAACGTATTTCGAATAAGCGTAATTGTTGACAGTGAAATGCTTTAGAAAAGATCTAAAGATACATCAAAAATAAAATAGTTAAGGAAAAACTATATATGAAAATGAAATTATTAACGGTTGTTATGCTGAGTTCGAGCCTTGTTCTAACGTCTTGTGGTGGAAGTGACGATTCAAGCTATACATCGAAACCAAGTATTCCTGAAAACAACTTTAAAAATCCAGTAGTTGGAATGCCCGTTGCTTACACAAAAACTGATTTCTCGGCATTTGCTTCTGAAAGCTCTGTCATGACATATAAAATGTTGGGACAAAATGGCAAAGAAACATTAGCGACTAGTTTGATATTCGTTCCAAAGGGAACGATGCCATCAGGTGGTTGGAAAGTTGTCGTTTGGGCACATGGAACAACGGGAGTTGCTGATCAATGTGCGCCTAGTCGAAATGCAACGAATATCTATATACAAGACATGATTAATAAGTTTCTTGCAGCTGGCTATGTTGTTGTAGCTCCAGATTACGAAGGTTTAGGTGAACCAAGTGGGAGAGAATTACATCCATTTTTAAATGTTAAGAGTGAAGCATACTCAATAACAGATGCTGTTGTTGCAGCAAGATCTTATTTGGCGAGTCAGGGGAAAGTGCTTTCACGTCAATGGGTGACTGTAGGGCATTCTCAAGGTGGGCAGGCAGCACTAGGTGCAGCGCAATATGCGAGTCGCGCTAAATTGGAATATAAAGGCACGGTTGCAGTAGCTCCAGCATCGAACTTAGGAGCAATTCTAGTTAAAGGTGAGCAATCTGTTGAAAATGCACCTATCGCTCAGCAAATCCAAATGTATGCTCAACTTGATACTTTTACTGCATTAATCACAGCAGGGATAAGAAATCTGCAACCTACTTTTAATTATATTAATGTCTTTAAATCACCAACGGATGAGATTGCAAGTCGAGCAGAATTAGATTGTTACGATCAGGTTGGTCAGAAGTTCGGTGCGGCAATGCAAACGTATGCATTCACAAATGGTAGCCTAGCGAACTATCCACGAACTCAAACTAATTTTATGGCAATTCCATTGGTTAAGACTTTCTTGGAGAATGATTCACAGCCTGCACAAGTTAAACTGAGCCAACCTGCGCTGATTTATCAGGGTGGTAAAGATACAACAGTTCCTCGTGAAGCAACGGATGGTCTTGTCTTGTTAGCACGAAGTAAAGGATCGCAAATTCAATATTTTACTAATGCGGAATGGGATCATGGCACTGCTTATGTGCTAAATATCTCAAATATTGTTAACGATGTGAAAACATTGATGCCTGCGAGCAATTAATTTAAAAATCGCGTTTATTCGCCCAGTATTTCAGCTAAATGAAATACTGGGCTTGCTGTTAATCAATAACTACTTTCGTTTCCCAACCGTCATATTCAGCATTGTAAAGCTTGCATAACTCGAATAATTCTAAAGTACAACGATCTATTGAATATTGATCAACGTGATCTATCCGAGAAATTTGTAGAGAAAACTTCATATGTTCATCATCAAGTTGATCGATTTGTAGAACTTCAAAACCTAAAGCTTGAGTCTTGAGTACACATTCAGCTAAGTCTGTTTCATTTTGGAAGAAAAGCCAATGACATACAGGTCGCGCTATCTGTAGACGATCACCATGATGAAGAAGATTTTCGACAACAGCTCGATTAGATATAGTCTGTAATATTTCTGGAGTGGGGTACATGCATCTAAAATATGAAGACCAATCTGGTTCATCGCGGTGACCAGTTTGATAGGAATATTGAGAGAATTTTTGCATGATAAGTTGAATTTTATTTTCTAAGACAGTCGCATCCTTACAATAAAAATAGAATTCTCTGATTTTATTATATGTCAATCTCCCTACATATATGCTCTGACTTCCATCAGTTAGGCTTGGTATGATTTCATCCTCAAGAACCATTAAATGGTCAAATTCTTCACTTGAAGATAAGCCATCTTCTCGCGGTTGATTCATTTTAATTTCTAGCCAAATTAATTGTAATCTTTGTGATATAGGTGCGATTTCCGCCAAGGCTAAATTAACAAAATAGCTTGCATGCATCTCATCAATTTGACACATGTAGTAATTCCAGTTTTCTGGAAGTTGGAATTCATGATTGTTCAGAGTATTTTCGAAGTCCATTTTTTTATACCAAATTTTAATTATTTAAAAGCTTGTTAGATTCTTCATCATTTTCATTGATATCGGAACATTCAGAATGAATAAAATTCACAAATAATTAAATAAATATCAATCTGTGAAAAGGCAAACTTCATGCTACAATACGCACCAATCTTTAGCACGGCTTAAAAGCCCTAATTTATAGGACCCCCGCTAATGTTTGCCAATATTTCTATTGCTCAATTTGATCCAGAATTAGCTCAAGCGATTGCTTCTGAGGGCGAACGCCAAGAAGCTCACATTGAGTTAATTGCATCAGAAAACTATTGCTCTCCAGCAATTATGGAAGCTCAAGGATCAAAACTTACGAACAAATATGCAGAAGGTTATCCTGGCAAACGCTATTATGGCGGTTGTGAATATGTTGACGTAATTGAACAACTTGCAATTGACCGTGCGAAAGCATTGTTCGGTGCTGATTATGCAAACGTTCAACCGCACGCAGGTTCACAAGCAAACTCTGCTGTGTATTTAGCGCTTCTCAACCCAGGTGATACAGTACTTGGTATGAGCTTAGCTCACGGTGGTCACTTGACTCACGGTGCTAAAGTAAGTTTTTCTGGTAAAACATACAACGCTGTTCAATACGGTTTAAACCCTGAAACGGGTGAGATCGATTATGAAGAAGTTGAACGTTTAGCTTTGGAACACAAGCCGCGTATGATCGTTGCTGGTTTCTCAGCGTATAGCCAAGTTGTTGATTGGCAGCGTTTCCGTGAAATCGCTGATAAAGTTGGTGCTTATCTTTTTGTTGATATGGCTCACGTTGCAGGTTTAGTTGCTGCTGGTGTTTACCCGAACCCAGTTCAAATTGCTGATGTAACAACGACTACAACTCATAAAACGCTTCGCGGTCCACGTTCTGGTTTAATTCTTGCAAAAGCAAATGAAGAAATCGAGAAGAAACTTCAATCTGCTGTATTCCCTGGTAACCAAGGTGGTCCTTTGATGCATGCAATTGCTGCTAAAGCAATTTGTTTCAAAGAAGCGATGTCTGATGAGTTTAAAACTTACCAACAACAAGTCGTGAAAAATGCTCAAGCTATGGCTGAAGTATTAATTTCACGTGGTTATGATGTTGTTTCAGGTGGTACAGAAAATCATTTATTCTTATTGTCTTTAATCAAACAAGACGTAACGGGTAAAGATGCTGATGCATGGTTAGGTGCAGCACACATTACTGTAAACAAAAATGCAGTTCCAAATGATCCACGTTCTCCATTCGTTACTTCTGGTATCCGTATCGGTACTCCAGCTGTTACAACTCGTGGTTTTGGTGAATCTGAAGTTCGTGAACTTGCAGGTTGGATTGCTGACATCATCGACAGTAAAGGTGATGAAAAAGTTATCGCTGAAGTGAAAGCTAAAGTAGAAGCTGTTTGTGCAAAATTCCCAGTATATGCAAACTAATTTGTATATCTAAAAAAAGCGCCGCAAGGCGCTTTTTTATTTGTAACTTACTGTGATTTTAATCTTCGAAACTTTTCTAAAAGTTCTGAATGTGATTCATTATGTTGTGGATCAGGTTTAACGCAATCTATCGGGCAAACTGCAATACAGGTCGGTGCATCATAAAAACCGACACATTCTGTGCAACGTTCGGTATCGATTTCATAAATCTTAGCACCTTCATATATTGCTTCGTTTGGACATTCTGGTAAGCACATATCACAGTTGATACATGCGGTAGTAATCATAAGAGCCATGAATTAATGTGCTGGGTATGCTAAAGAGGCTGATGATAATTGCTGTTTTGCTTGAGGTAAGTTCCGAATCAGCAATGCATAACGAATATCAATTTCTTGTGGAAATAGAATTTCAACCGTATGACCTGAACCTTTGGCATTATCGATAAGATTACCTTTGAGATCACGCATTTGTTCGAGCACAAAATGGACGTTGCCTTTCGGTGTCATTAATTCAAGTGAGTCCCCGACAATAAATTTATTTTTGACTTCAATTCGGATGAAGTCACCATTCCTTTCTAGTACTTCACCGCAGAATTGTTGAAAGTCAAAATGTGATGAGCCATCTTCATAATTTTGATATTCACTGTGAGTATGGCGACGTAAAAAACCTTCTGTGTAGCCACGGTTAGCTAAACCTTCAAGTTGTGTCATTAGACTTTGATCAAAAGATTTACCCGATAATGCATCATCAATTGCTTTTCGATAAATTTGTGCGGTGCGGGCACAATAAAAGTAAGATTTGGTTCGACCTTCAATTTTTAGTGAAGCGACGCCTATTTGACTCAGTCTCTCGACATGTTGCACCGCGCGAAGATCTTTAGAATTCATGAAATAAGTACCATGCTCATCTTCTTCGGCAGCAAACATATCCTCATCGTTGCGTTGTACTAATACTGGATTGATAGTATTACGCTCATGTGATGATTTAGAACAACATGCTTTTGAATTTTCGAACTGTTGAACAGGGATAACATCTCCATTTGAATCTTCTTGTGCGTCATGGATTTTATATTCCCAACGACAAGCATTGGTACATGCGCCTTGATTGGCATCACGTTTATTCATGTAACCCGATAGTAGACATCGACCAGAATAGGCCATACATAACGCGCCATGTACAAATACTTCTAACTCAATATCTGGCACGTTATTTTTAATTTCTTCAATTTCGTCTAAAGATAACTCACGTGAAAGAATTACACGGCTTAAGCCATAGTCTTTCCAAAACTTAACTGTAGCCCAATTGATGGCATTTGCTTGTACTGATAGGTGAATTGGCATATCAGGAAAATGCTCACGAACCATCATGATTAACCCTGGGTCGGACATGATTAATGCATCTGGTTTCATTTCAATAATTGGGGATAGATCACGTATGAAATTTTTTAATTTACTATTATGTGGCTGGATATTGACGACGACATAAAATTTTTTCCCAAGTGAGTGAGCGTCTTCTATGCCAATTTTAAGATTGTCATGATCAAACTCATTATTTCTGACACGTAAACTATAACGTGGTTGCCCTGCATAGACAGCATCCGCTCCGTAAGCAAAAGCATAACGCATATTTTTTAGTGAACCAGCAGGAGAGAGTAATTCAGTATTCATGATGCAATAAAGGCATATTTAAAATAAGGGATTATTTTAAGAAGTTCAAACTATAGATTCAACCAAGTAATTTACTCAGGATTTTTAATGTGTTAGACCCAATTTAAGTGTCAATAAAAAAGCACCCGAAGGTGCTTTTTATCAATGATGACGATGTTTACGTTTTTTCTTATATTTTTTTGACTGATAGTTGTCGTAGTCTCGGTCTTGACCTACTTTACGACCCAAAGCGGCACCACCGGCTGCACCCGCAGCTGCGCCAATATAACCACCAGTTGTACCAGCAATATTGCGACCAACGGTATAACCACCTACACCACCTAAACCACCACCAATTGCAGCTTCGGTACGCGTACGTTTACTGCTAGCAGCTGCTGCACCACCAGCACCACCAACAGCTGAACCAATCATGGCACCACTATGACCACCAATCTCTTTACCGATTGCTGTACCAACAACACTACCTAAAGCTGAAGTGGCTGCAACACGTGTTGCATTATCTGCATATGCAGTGCTTGCAATAGTAGAACCTGCAAGGATTGCACTCAGTAACATAAAATGCGCTTTCATTTTGACTCCATGTGCCCGCTGTTCAGGCATCTTTTGTAATGGAAGCAAATGTAACAAAGCTTGTGGAGTGAAATTGTGGAGATGCATCCTGTTATTATTGTGATTTGGTAAGTTGATTGTATGGTTTTGTTTAAATCAGTATTAAGATTAATCAAATAAATTCAATTTTCATTAATGATTCAGCCAATATGAAATTATAGTGCTGATGTCATTTATGAATCTTGATGAGAAGAATCTTCAAGTTTTAATTGATTTGTAGACTCTCGCTTCTGTAAGCGTAAATGTTCAAGATCACGAATATTTTTCTGGGTAGCCGTAACACCAAATAAGCTCAATAAAAAGGACATAATGTAATAACCTTTTTCGCTCAGGCTAAGTGTCGCATTCGATAAACTAAATAATAGTAACCCAATACAAATACCGACTGAGGTCCAACAAAGTGCAACGTAGATTGCAGTCACAGGTATATCTTCTAACTTATCACGCAATGTTTTTTGTAGGGATACAGCAGAGAAAAGACCGTAAAGTAAAATAACCAGATAAAAACCTTTTTCATGTAAAGGCATTGAAGCATTCCATAAGCCAATCATAAAACCAACAGCACCGATCACGACTGCAAGCCAACTTGCCCCAATAAATGCCAATGTTGGGCGGTTAATTAAATTACTCATATTGATTATCCTATTGTTTTATCATTTTATTTGTCTCTCATATTTATATAGAACGGCAAAAAAGAGAACAAGAGCCTACAACTAAAAATGAACAATTTATGATGAAACGAAACTTGATCACGCAGTAGTGAAGTTTCACTATGTCATTTAAGCGGTAGAATCTGTAAACTATGCGCAATTTTTTGATTTTACTCATGCTTCAACTTTGTAATGGCATTGAGTCTTTGGATTTCGAGATATTCCGCCCATGAAAGCATCACTCCGCTTAAGACTAGATCAACTCTGTGATCGTCATGAAGAGCTGACGGCATTACTTGCTGATGTAGAAGTTATTTCTGACAACAAACGTTTTCGTAAATTGTCACGAGAACATAATGATTTAACTGAAATTACTGAAGTTTGGGGTAAATATCGTCAAGCTGAAGAGGATATTGAAACTGCTGAAATGATGAAATCTGATCCAGATTTCAAAGATATGGCAGAAGAAGAGATTAAAGAAAACAAGGCACTTTTAGTTGAGCTAGAAGAACAGCTTAATGTGTTAATGATCCCTAAAGATCCTAATGATGCGAATGCTGCTTATTTAGAAATTCGTGCAGGGACGGGTGGTGATGAAGCTGCTATTTTCTCGGGCGATTTATTCCGTATGTATAGTAAATATGCGGAAACTCAGGGTTGGCGAATTGAAGTCCTGTCTGAAAATGAAGGTGAACACGGTGGTTATAAAGAAGTAATCTGTCGTGTTGATGGTGAAGGTGTATACGGTCGCTTGAAGTTTGAAAGTGGTGCGCACCGCGTACAGCGTGTACCTGCCACTGAATCACAAGGTCGTGTTCATACCTCTGCATGTACAGTCGCTATTTTGCCTGAAGTGGATGTAGATACTACGGTCGAAATCAATCCAGCTGATCTACGAATTGACACTTATCGAGCATCAGGTGCGGGTGGTCAGCACATTAACAAAACCGATTCTGCTGTTCGTATTACTCATATTCCATCGGGTGTGGTTGTGGAATGTCAGGAAGAACGTTCGCAGCACAAAAACAAAGCCAAAGCGATGGCGTTACTTGTATCTCGTTTAGAAAATGCAAAACGTGCAGCAGCGGATGCAGCTACTTCTGAAATGCGCCGTGACTTAGTTGGTTCTGGTGACCGTTCTGAGCGTATTCGTACGTATAACTATCCTCAAGGTCGTATGACGGATCATCGTATCAATTTAACGTTATATAAATTAGACGCGATCATGGAAGGTGATTTAACTGAATTGCTGGATAGTTTGCATCGTGAATATCAAGCGGATCAATTAGCGATGCTTGCTCAGGAAAATGGCGGCTAATGAATATTGCTCAGGCATTAGAAATTAAAGGTGAAATTGATAGCTATGAACGTCAAGAAGCTGCATGGCTGCTTGAACATATACTGGATATCAATTCATTAGAGTTAAAACTAAGACTTGAGCAAGAGTTAACTGAAATTCAAGAGCAAGCTTATTTGAATGGGCTTGCTCGTATTGATCATGGTGAACCACTAGCTTATGTAACAGGTTCACAACCGTTTTGGACTCTGGACTTAAAAGTCACACATGACACATTAGTGCCACGTCCAGATACAGAAATATTGATTGAAACTGTGTTAAAGCTTGAACTTGATTCAACATCTAATGTCGTTGATTTAGGTACTGGAACGGGTGCTATTGCATTAGCTCTAGCAAGTGAGCGTCCTCAGTGGAAAGTTACGGCAACAGATATTTATCAACCTACGCTCGAAGTCGCACAGGAAAATGCCATTCGTCATGGTTTAACGCATGTTAAGTTTGCTTGTGGTGCTTGGTTTGATGCGTTAGAAAAACAATTTTTTGATCTTATTGTTTCAAATCCGCCGTATATCGATCCAGAAGATGTGCATATGCAAATGCTTAAATCAGAACCTGAACGAGCACTTATTGCTGATAAGCAAGGATTGGCGGATCTAGAAACTATTATTGTTCAAGGTAAAGGTTGGTTAAATCCAAATGGATGGATTGTGCTTGAACATGGTTATGATCAAGGTGAAGCCGTCCGTACCATCTTCGAGAAAGAGGGTTTTAGCCAAATTCAAACCATCAAAGATTATGGTGGCAATGATCGTGTCAGCCTTGGACAGAAGTTGAATTAATCTTCAATGTATTGTTTGACTGCTTCAGCTAATTGAATCTGACCCTGTTTTTCTAAATTATTTACCACATTTACAGCATCAGATTGGTCTCTATTTTGGCTAAGTTTGAATTTTCCAATCATGTGCTGGATTTCAATCTCTATACCAATTATTTCTTTGAGTTCTGCTGCGATGTAATCGCTAGGTGCATCAGATATTTTCCATGGTTTTTCTTGCTTGGCTTCATGTGTCCGAGTAAGTTTGGCGAGTATGCCCCGTAAGGATTTTTCATCTTCTAAAAATCTAATTTTTCCTTTTACGTGTACGACTTGATAATTCCATGTTGGTACATGACGATGATGCAATTGTTTGCTTGGATACCAGTTGGGGGAAATATAGCCTTGTTCACCTTGGAAAATAACTAAAACATCAGTTCCACTCTCAATCAAAGTATGCAATTCATTATTTCGTGCAATATGAGCGATAAGAATGGCGTGATTAGATTTAGGCTCGTGTAAAAGTTTAAAGGGTAAGTGATTTGCTTCGATACCATTGGTGCTGTGAGTGACTAATGTACCTAACGGATATTTTTCAATAAGTTGATATAATTTCTCAGTATTTTTTTCTTCAAAAAATTCAGGTAAATACATTTTTTAAACCATTCAGTCTTCAAATTGGTTAACGAGTAGTTTTTTGCTTGGGGATGTTTTTCGATAGCTACCAGGGCTTACACCACTCCATTTTTTAAAAGCACGATGGAAAGCACTTGGATCGTGAAAATTAAGATCATCACTAATACTTTGAATTGAATCATTCGTTTTGCTCAGACGTTCAATTGCAATATCACATCGAATATCATTTTTAAGCTGTTGATAGCTGACACCTTCTTGTTTTAGTCGACGTTGAATAGTTGCTGTGGACATATTCATTTGTTGTGCAATCTCTTTTAACTCAGCCCATTCAGAAGGTGGTTGGAGAATCAATTGTCTGCGGATTTGTAGGCTTAATGAGTTTTCATTTTTAAAGCGCACAATTAAATTATATGGGGCATGTTTTAGAAACTCATTTAACGCCTGTTTGTCTTTTTTAATCTTGTGCTTGAGATAGTGAGCATCGAATTCAATTTTATTCTGTTCAGCATTAAATTCTATATTTTCACAAAAGCGTACTCGATAATCTTGTATCTCAACAGGTTGGTGGCATCTAAATGACATTCGGTGAAAACTGATACGCTGATCGCTCAACCAACACATCAAACTATGTACCAGCATTAAAAAAGTCGAATAGGTAAACATTCGTTTGGGTTGATCACGGTCATGTAGGATAAGAAATGCTTTCGAACCTTCCTGAACTAACTCCCCATGAATATCATCCAAAATCAAAGCTAAAAATTTTAAGATATCTTGTATAGCTTGTTCTAATGTATCCGCACCAAAAGCAAGTTTCGCCAATACCTTATAACTTCCACGGCGCATGGGATGAGTATCCATGCCGAGAAATTCATCATTCATACTTTTTGCCAGTTCAACCCAAAGCTGTGCAGATTGGTTAACAGGGACTCGTGCTTTGGTTGAAGTTAATAATTCAGCTGAAATACCTGCTTTGTTAGCGATATTGACGATATTTAAGCCGCGGCTAGCTGCAACACTCAATGCTTCACGAATAAGTGCATTTGAAATCGTATCCTTTGCAGAATTGATATCTTGATTTGGAAGTTTGCTCATAAAAGATGAAATACAGGAGAGTGAATGAAATAAATGCTCAAAAATCGCATTAAATTTGCTACTTTTTGGAATTGTATCGGAAAAAAGTTGCCTTTACTCTTTGTTATAAAAATTTATCACTTTAATTTGATAGGAAACGTAAATGAAAATTCAGGGAAAACACTTTGTTATTACTGGCGGTGGTTCTGGTTTAGGTGCAGCGACAGCTGAATATTTGGTTCAGAAAGGCGCATCCGTCACTTTAGTTGATATGAATGCTGAAGTTGGAACACAGCAGGCACAAGCATTGGGTGAAAAAGCTGAGTTTGTGCAACTCGATGTTACGGATGAGCAAGCTGCTGAGCAATTTTTTAAAGATGTATTAGTCAAGCATGGTGCAGTGCATGGTTTAGTTAACTGTGCTGGGATCGGACCATCAGCAAAAGTTGTTGGTAAAGACGGTGTACACGATTTAGGTATGTTCTCAAAAACGCTTCAGATTAATGTCACTGGTACATTTAATATGCTGCGTTTAGCAGCGGAAGCTATGAGTAAAAATGAAGTTGCTGAAGGTGATGAAGATCGTGGAGTAATCGTCAATACAGCTTCGGTTGCTGCGTTTGATGGTCAAATTGGTCAAGCTGCATATTCTGCTTCAAAAGGGGCAGTAGTTGCCATGACTTTGCCGATTGCAAGAGAGTTAGCACGTCATGCAATTCGTATTATGGTGATTGCACCAGGTATCATGGAAACACCGATGCTTAAAGGTCTACCACAAAATGTACAAGATGCATTAGGTCAAATGGTTCCGTATCCATCGCGTTTAGGTCGTCCTGAAGAATTTGCGCGCTTGGTTGCACATATTGCTGAAAACTCATATTTAAATGGTGAAGTAATTCGCTTAGACGGCTCGATTCGTATGGCTGCAAAATAAAAATATCTTTATGTAAATAAAAGCGATGATTGGTTCATCGCTTTTATGTTTTTAATAAGTAGTAAAATGTATCTTTAGTATTTAGTGATTTGACCTGCTTTAGATTTGCTTATATTTTTGATAATGAAAATGATTATCAATTTATGGAATCTAATGATGTGGATGTTAAATAAAAGCTTATTTTCATTGATGTTATGTGCAGGATTAAGTGTGCCTGCCTATGCGGAATTTAAGCAAGCACCATTACCTTATAAAAGTGATGCACTAGAACCCGCGATTGATCAAAAAACGATGGAAATACATTACGCAAAGCATCACAAAGCCTATGTTGATAATTTAAATGCTCAGATTAAATCCTATCCAGAGCTAGATAAATTAAGTATTGAACAAGTCCAAGCACAAATTTCTAAATATAATTCAGCAGTACGAAACAATGGTGGTGGGCATTTTAACCATGCTTTCTTTTGGGAGAGTTTAGCACCGACCAATAAAACTGGTAAGGTTAGTGCAAAGCTACTAAAACAAATCAATCAAGAATTCGGCTCATTTGAAGCCTTCCAAGATAAATTCAATCAGGCTGCAACAGGTCGTTTTGGCTCGGGTTGGGCATGGTTAATCTTGAATGATGCAGGTCAATTGGAGATTGTTTCAACGCCAAATCAAGATAATCCTTTGATGGATATTGCGGAGAAGAAAGGACAGCCACTTTTAGGTTTGGATGTTTGGGAACATGCTTATTATCTTAAATATCAAAATCGCAGAGCAGACTACACCAAAGCTTTTTGGTCTGTTGTAAACTGGAATACTGTAAACCAGCGTTATGATGCTGCAATTAAATAGTCTTTATATTATTCATGTGAGAAGCGCTGCTAAGTGCATCGCTTCTGTGTTTGATTTACTCTGCTTTCACTTCTTCGCCAATTAAATAAAACGTACCACCAGCAATATAGTGTAGGCTTTTGAGGTTTTTATGCTCTTCCGAAAAATGCCAGTGACCATCGCGGAAAACACGCGTATCAGCCCAAGCAGCGATAACAGAGCCTATAAATAAATCATGGGTTTGCTGATTGTGCGGTTCTGGTATCAGCTTGCATATTAGCCAACCAATACTTCCACTGACTAATGGTACAGAATAGTTTTCTTGATAAAAGACTTCAGTTTTACAGGTTTGTAATTTCTCAGGATCATCAAATTGACTGATGTTTCCAAGCTGATGAACCATGTTGAGTTGTTCATAACACGGAACCTGTAATGCAAAATAGCCACTTTTCTCCACGAGTTCTCTCGTCTTCGTAGTTTTGTCTAAAACCACAGTAACTTTTGCTGGAGAAAATTCTAAAGCACATGCCCATGCTGCTGCCATAACATTGACTTCATCATTATACTGAGCAGAAACAAGTACAGTTGGACCATGATTAAGTAAACGATATGATTTAGATAACTCGACGGGTGCAATGTATTGATTCATTACTTCATGTCCTAAAACAGCAATTCAAATGTATCTATATTTGATTTTAAATGAAGGCTTATTCAAGCGCCCAGCGTTTAACTGCGCGATTAAAACTTGAAGTTGAAGCATAACCTAATTGTTTTGCGATTTGATCTTTTGAGGCGAAGGGGCTTAACATCAATTTCTGTGCCTTTGTTTTGCGTACATCATCGTATAAGCTCTGAAAACTTACAGATTTTTCTTGAAGCATTCGTTGTAAAGTTCTTTTGGTAAGGTTTAATTTTTGAGCAACTTGATCAATTCCAATCAAGCCCTCGATTGGATCATCGATTAGCTGTTTTACGCGATATAAAATATCCTGTGTAGTAACTAATTCATCGAGTTCTTTTTGACAAAGTTGTTTAAACTTTTCTGAAGTTAAAGGGTCCGAAAGACTCAATGGCATTTCTAGAAATTTAGCTGAAGCAATTAATCGAGTACAAGATTCTTCAAAAGTAATGACTTCAAAAGTTGAGTCTAAAATGTCTTTAAACCTTGAAAAATAAGCAGGATATTTACATTGCAAACTCAAACTAGGTTTAAAGCTTGGAATAAAAAAACGAACTAGATGAACAAAACCCGTTAAAAAGAAAATACAGCTAAATTCGTACGATTGGCGATCTGATATATCTGAGAAATTAAGCAGAGAAGGTTCATACACAATCGTGTAGTAAGCTAAATCATCGTGGATTTTAAAGTCTAATTCAACAAATGAGCATTGAATACGGACAAATTGATTGATTGTTTGAATCGCTTCAAAGGCATTCTTTGAAATCGCAGCAGTGAAACCTAATAATCCGTGAGAACTGATTTTTAGATGAGTTCCTGCATAAAAGCCAATACCTTCTTCTTGAGTTAACTCGATTGATCGCACAATTACTTTTTTAAATGAGGATAAACTTATTTTGTGATTGAAATCATTGAGTTGTTCTACATCTACACCAGTTCCCCAAAATAACTCTTCTGCAGATATATTCCAATGCGATACAACTTCGCTTAATAAATGCACATAAGAACTGCTGATAAAGTGATGATTATAAAGGCGAGGAATGCTCATGATGTTATTCAAAATCCATTTTAAAACTCATCTACTAAGCAGTGACCTTAATAGAGCTTAGTGATTTTGAAAATGTACATTCATCGGATTTTTGTGATTCAGATTAATTTTTGGCGTCAATTGTTATGATTTTGGCGCATTTTGTTTTAGTCTAAAAATCACACAATATGTATAGGGAGTATAATTCTGCTGTTCTTTCGTTTTCGCTAGAATGGATCTAGCAACGAAGTCTATGGACGTATTTGTTGTAATAAAAATGAAAAATGCTAGGAGCAAAAAGTGAAGAAAAAATATTTAAGTGCGATGACGTTAATGGCGGGTATGCTAATAAGCAGTGGATCTGTTGTTCATGCAGGTCTATTTGATTTCTTAGCGCCAAAAGCTTCATGGCAAAACTGTGATGTAAATTCTTGTACGGTTGGTGGCAGTACCAATGTCACGTCTAGTTATGCAAAAACAAAATATCCAATTTTACTGGCACATGGTATGGCTGGTTTTTCTGCTGTAGGCCCGCTGCAATATTGGAATGGGATTACTGAAGATCTAGTTGGAAATGGAGCTAATGTCTTTGTCGCGCAACAGGCATCTTTTAACTCTTCTGAAGTGCGTGGAGAGCAATTGCTTATACAAGCCAAACAAGTATTAGCAATAACTGGTGCACAAAAAATCAACTTGATTGGTCATAGTCATGGTACGCAATCAGTTCGTTATGTGGCTGGTCTTTTACCTAATAAAATTGCATCTGTGACTGCTGTGGGAGGACCTACTAAAGGTTCTGATGTTGCAGATGTGGTATATGACTTTTCAAAATCACCAGTTGGAACTATAGCAACGCCAATTATTGCTGCTGGTGTGAATGCATTTTTCTCGTTGGTCGGGATTGGTTCTGGGCATTATTACGAACAAGATGCTTTAGCGGGAATGTATTCATTGACCACTCGTGGAGCCGCTGAATTTAACCAGCGTTTTCCTGATGGAGTACCAACAACAGCTTGTGGAACTGGGATAGAGTTAGTAAATGGTGTTCGTTACTATTCATGGAGTGGCACAGGAGTACTTACAAATGTTCTTGACCCATTTGATTATGCACTGGCAGCAACATCATTACTGATACCAAGTGAAAACGATGGTCTTGTTCCAAGATGTTCAAGTCACTTAGGAACGGTTATTCGTGATAACTATGCGTTTAACCATTTAGATGAAGTTAATCAAGTGTTAGGACTAGTGGGTTTTCTACAAAATCCTGTAACACCATATCGAATTCAGGCAAATCGTCTCAAAAATCAAGGCCTCTAAATTTAAGGGGGGAATGATCATTCATTCCTCCACATTTTTTAATAATGTTTAGCAAGAGCATGGATGATGATTGGTAAACGTATAAGTTCAAAACTTTTAATCTTTTCTTTAATTAGCATTTTGTTGATCGTTCTAGGTCTGATTTATTGGTTTTTTAAACCCGAAGCAGGATTAGCACAATCTAGAAATAGTGACAGTCAATCACATAACGTCACAGAAAATGATGCATTAGCAATGAGTGACTCAAAGAATACGACACTTCCTACATTAGCACCTTCCTTAAAAGGAACGGAGATAGACTGTCCTATACAAGTAGATGCTAATGGAAACTTGGTATTAACAGTAGGTATCCGTAGTTGTTTTGACTATTTTTTTTCAAGTTTAGGGGAGAAAACAGAAACTGAACTGATTGCAGATATACGACAATATTTGTCTGCGACGTTAAGTTGACAAAAACAACTAAACATGCGAAAAGACATTTTTGGTTAAACGATGTTTGCACATGCCACGGATTGTTACCGTCCCACTCAGCTTAGAACAGCGTGCACAACTAATTCTCCTGACCAAGCATGCAGCACATTGGCGTGAAAGACAACGTGCCCAAACCATTCTCTGGCTTTCCGAAGGTAAAACTGTTGCCGAAGTTGCTGCGTTACAAGAGCGTATCCCAGAAACCATAAGGCTACAACGCCGACATTGGGAGCTACATCAGTTTGAATCGATTCAAGAAGGTCATCGCTCAGGCCGTCCCAATACACTGACCTCAAACTATCAGGCTCAAATCTTAGAGTGGGTCAACACAAGCCCACTCAATGCAGAACAAATCCGAGTCAAACTGCATGAAAAACACGGTGTGTCCGTGTCTGTTGAAACTCTTCGCAAGTTTTTGCGAGATTCAGGCATGGTCTTCAAACGCACCCGCCACAGCTTGAAAAAAAAGAGACCCGACCGCATTTGGACAAGCGCAACAGCAGATTGAAGCATTACGTGAGCAAGCGGCACGTGGTGAAATTGTATTGGGCTATGTCGACGAAACAGGATTTTCGGCTACGCCAGATAACCGTTATGCATGGACAAAGATAGGCGATGTTCATGCGGTTGATGCTGTAAGACTAAAGCGAGTTAATGTGATGGGTTGTCTGCTGTCAACGGGTCATCTGATCACCAGTTGCCTACAGGAATCCGTTAACAGTCGCTGGTTTTATGCCTATTTGATGGGTGTAGCAGCACAGGTGAAACGCAGCTATCAAGTTCCTTTGGTGTTGATTGTTGACAATGCCTCGATTCATTGCAGCAAACAGATGGTAGATTGGCGCAAGCTTCTTGTACAAGAGTATTCAACGACTTTGTATTTTCTACCTGCGTATAGTCCTGAGCTGAATAGAATTGAGATGGTTTGGAAGCAGATGAAGTATAACTGGCGGGATTTTAAGGTGATGAAGGCAGATCAAATAGAGCGTTGGGTTGGGCAGATTTCAAAGGGTTTTGGTAATGAATACATGTTTACTTTTTAGTTGATACTTACCAGCTCCAGCAGCGAAATATGCAGCATATTTATTAGAGCAATATGTTGGATATATGCATACTTTACAAAATGCAAAACCCAGCGGAAATTTCAAAACGGCAGATGTTGAAGAATTAGAAAAGATCATTAACCAAATGCACAAAATTCAACAGCAATTTTTTAATGCTAAAGAGATAGAAGCTTTGTTTGGTAATGAACGTAATTTAAATAAATTTAATATCGAGCAATTACGAATTCATGCAAATAAAAACTTATCTACTCAACAAAAGGCAATGGAGCTTGCTAAGTTAATCGACCAACTTCCACCAACTTTAGCTGACGGAGTTAGAGTGTCTATGCAGTTTTCAGAATTGCAACAGCTCACTCAAGAAATCAAAGACAAGGGTGGTTCTCCGCAAGAATTACGTAGTATGAGAGAAAGCTTATTGGGGCCAGAAGCTGCAGATCGTTTGGAAAAAGTTGATCAGGAGGAAGCTGTTTGGCAAAGTCAGGTAAATAATTATTTAATAAAACGTGATCAGATTCTAAAAAGCGAAATGACAGACTTAAATAAACAACAAGCGATTAATCAGTTACGTACAAGTTCGTTTCAAAATAAAGAAGAATTACTTCGTGCTCAATCCTATGAAATTATGCATGATCAGAAAAGATAGGATGAGTCGGGTAAATGAAAAGACTACGTTTTCGTACAGCAATTACATAAGTTGATAGAGAAGGATCTCCGAATGTGGAATAGAGCAGAAGCAGGAACAGGCAAACCATTGGTTTTGTTACATGGGATTGGTATGTCTAATAAAGCATGGAGTCCGGTAATTCAGCAATTAAGTAAATCTAGACGAGTCATTGCATTTGATGTAGCTGGTTTTGGCGATAGTCCAAGTCTTGGTGCATCGGTTCAACCTACAATTCATAATTTAGTTAGTGCCTTAGAGCGTGAGTTGAAAACTATAGGTATACATGAACCTGTAGATATTGTTGGAAATTCAATGGGGGGATGGATGGCACTAGAAGCTGCACGTGTTGGATTAGCAAGTTCCGTCGTCGCAATTTCACCCGCAGGTTTGTGGGATGAATCCCCAGCACATGTAAAGATGGTATTTTTTAGTTTAAGAAATGCGATTAAATTCATGCCTAATATATCAAGACAGATGATGGGATTTGCACTGTTTCGAGAGTTGCTTTTATCTATCCCGATAGGAACTGGAGGTCGAAACATTTCTAGAAAAGATGCTTTGAACTCGATTGATGATTTTTCCAAAGCCACAGATTTCGATAGAACATTCGCAAATGTTGGACGTTTTATCGGGGGCAAAGATATTCAAGTTCCTTTAACTATTGCCTTTGGTACAAAAGATTGGCTTTTGAGAAAGAAGGACTGTCAAAATAAATCTGAGCTGCCAGACCATGTAAATTGGCTAGAACCTAAAGATTGGGGACATGTCCCAATGTGGAAAGATCCACAAGGCGTAGCGGATTTGATTCTTAAGAATATAAGTGACTAGGGTAACCAAATCAATGGGTGGTATCTTTGTTCAAAGTGTCATAAGCAACCTATGCGGTAGTGAACACAGACGAGATGAGATGCCGTTCACTGTAGCTTTTCTAAGCTACCTATGCGGTAGTGAACTTATTGCCTCTGACGATTTGAGGTTTTTGTATTTTCTAAGCTACCTATGCGGTAGTGAACCGAAGAACTATCGCAACGAATCATGAGAGCTTTTTCTAAGCTACCTATGCGGTAGTGAACCTTGCAATTCGGACTGGTGTAATCTTCGGGATTTTCTAAGCTACCTATGCGGTAGTGAACTTTGAAAGCGGATTAATTCGAATAGATTTGTTTTTCTAAGCTACCTATGCGGTAGTGAACCGACTACATATGGCGATTACATCGAATTTCGCTTTCTAAGCTACCTATGCGGTAGTGAACATGGGACATCCGTTCCAGTTTCTCCTGCAACATTTCTAAGCTACCTATGCGGTAGTGAACATGAGAATAATAAAGGCAAAGGGTGACAGCATTTTCTAAGCTACCTATGCGGTAGTGAACGTATCAGTGTGAAAAGCTAACCCGTGATTTGATTTCTAAGCTACCTATGCGGTAGTGAACCTAAAACAGAAGAACATCAAACACAAGAAAAATTTCTAAGCTACCTATGCGGTAGTGAACACCAAGCAGTAAAGTCTAATTCCCAATGTATGTTTCTAAGCTACCTATGCGGTAGTGAACCCAGCAGGTGTACGTTTCTTACTTGTATCGATTTTCTAAGCTACCTATGCGGTAGTGAACAGTACGGTCATTTGTTGTTTTGTCTTCTTGGGTTTCTAAGCTACCTATGCGGTAGTGAACGCACAGGAGGCGGAATTAGTGACAATCCATTTTTTCTAAGCTACCTATGCGGTAGTGAACGCTTCATAAGGGTGATACAAGTCCCCTGTTATTTTCTAAGCTACCTATGCGGTAGTGAACATGCGATATTCACGCATATACAAATGTCGATCTTTTCTAAGCTACCTATGCGGTAGTGAACAATAAAATATACCTAAAATTTCAAAATAAAACATAGAGTTATTTCTAAAAAAATAAAATAACCAAAGTTTTAATCTTAAATCATAAGTAATTGATTTTATTATGCTGTTAAAGAGTGCCTACAATATTGGGTTAAAACCTAGATATAGTCAAAGCCAAAATGCATGTATGAAAAAAATTATCTTCCATTAGTACATTCATATACTTAAAATCTAAAGTCTTTAGAGCTAGCAAGAGAATCAGTGTGTCAATTCATCCAGAAAACGAATTTGAATTAACTAATGATGAAATGCATCTTTATAGTCGTCAAATCTTACTTGATGGTTGGGATATTGAAGCTCAAGAAAAATTAAAATTAGCAAATGTACTGATTATTGGAGCTGGTGGAATAGGGTGTACTAGTGCGGAGCTACTCGCACGAGCAGGCGTTGGAAAAATCACGATTGTAGATGCTGATACAATTGAAATGAGTAATTTACAACGTCAAATTGCGTTCGCTCCAAATGATATCGGTCGCTACAAAGCCGAAATATTAGCAAAACACTTACAAGTGATTAATCCGCACATACATGTTAGCTATAAAAACATACGATTTGATGAAACGAATGCTGATGATTTAATACAGCATCAAGATGTAGTGTTGGATGGGTGTGATAACTTTACGACACGTTATTTAGCCAATGCGATCTGTAAGAAATATCAAGTCCCTCTAATTAGCGCTTCTGCAATCGGATTTGAAGGACAAATGTTCATGGTGGAGTCAGATTCTGCTTGTTATGAATGTCTATTTCCTAAAGAAGATCACGCAAATGAGGGTATGCGTTGTGCAGAGTCAGGCGTGTTAGCAACAACTCCTGTAATGATAGCGTCATTACAAGCACATCACACATTGCTATTTCTAGGCTTGGGATTAACACCACTGAAGCAAAAGCTATTACTCTGGAATGGTTTAAATCTATCGCAACGTATTCTTAAATTTGAAAAAGATGCAAATTGTCCAGTTTGTCGGGCAACTTAAACAGTAAAGTTTCTGAAATTTGCTAAACTAATGCCATCTATGAGGCAATGAAAGATTATGAAAAGAAATATCTTATTTGATGGATTGCGTTCTGTTGCACGGATAGGTGAAACAGTGATTGTTGCTGCACAGGCAGGTGTGAAATATGCAACTGAGAAGCCAAGCAACGCAAAACTAATGCGTGAGACATTTGAGTCGCTAGGTTCTACATATATTAAATTGGGTCAGTTTATTGCAAGTACACCATCACTATTTCCTCGTGAATATGTTGAGGAATTCCAAGGGTGCTTAGATCAAACACCAACTTTACCGTTTAGCTATATCCAAGAGGTACTTGCTGAAGAGTTTGAAGGTAAAAACTTGAATGAAATTTTTAGTTTCATTGATGAAAAACCATTAGCTTCAGCTTCTATTGCTCAGGTGCATGCTGCAAAACTTGTGACAGGTGAAGATGTCGTACTAAAAGTACAAAAACCAGGTGTTGAAACCATTCTTTATACTGACTTAAACGTCGTACATTGGGCGACTAAGCTGTTAGAGCGTGCAGTTCCAAAAATTAAATTTGCGTCATTATCTGAAATAGTAGACGAAATCAAAACACGCATGGTGCGTGAAGTGGATTTTATTGAAGAAGCACAAAACTTGGATGACTTTGTACAGTATCTCAATGTTTCGGGCAATCAAGCTGCAACAGCGCCAAAAGTTTATCATCAGTTTTCAACGCGCCGTGTTTTAACGATGCAACGTTTATATGGCGTATCTTTGACTGATTTTGATGTGGTAAAAAAATACGCTAAAGATCCAACTCAAGTATTAATTACAGCGATGAATACGTGGTTTGGTAGTTTAATGCTATGTAAGAGTTTCCATGCTGATTTACATGCTGGAAATTTAATGTTGCTTGAAGATGGTCGTGTTGGTTTTATCGATTTTGGGATTGTAGGTCAATTAAAACCTGAAGTATGGACGGCTTGCATGGCATTTATGGATGCTTTACAGCATACCAATTACGCTGCGATGGCTGAAAATATGCTTAAGATGGGGATGACGCATCATAAGATCGATACTCAAGTCTTAGCAGATGATTTAGAACGTTTATTTAGTGGTGTGCTGTTGGCAGACCCTCAAGAAATTTTAAGTTCTAACCCTGCTGATTTGAATGACATCATGATGGACATGATTGGGGTTGGTGAGCGTCATGGCATCAAATTCCCGCGTGACTTCGCTTTGTTATTCAAACAAATGTTATATTTTGATCGTTTCATGCGAGTTTTAGCGCCTTATACTGATATTTATGCTGACCAACGTTTGAAAATGGTTCACAATATTGAACCTGCTTCATTTCTAAAGCATTAATTAAATTATCAGTTTATTGGGTCATTATGGATGCCATTATTATAGAAGGATTAAAAGTTGATACGGTGATAGGGTGTTTCAATTGGGAGCGCCAAATCATTCAACCTTTAATGTTAGATCTAACCATTCATAATGATCTTAATCAGGCTGCACAATCTGATGAGCTAGACGATACATTAAACTATGCACAAATATGTGAACTAGCTGCTCAAGTGATTCAACAAGCAAAACCTAAGTTAATAGAGCATGCAGCACAGTTAGTTCTTGAAAAATTATTTTTAGTATTTCCCTCGATTGAGTCAATTATTATAACAATTCGTAAACCCGCAATTATTGCACAAGCCAATGCAGTAGGAATTCGCCTTGAACGCAACAGAAACGATTTTTGCGCTCGCACTGGCGAGTAATGTTCAACAGCAGCAGAATTTCACTTTTGCATATGCTCAGCTTGCGCAATTAGGAAAAGTGGAATTTTCAGCGATTTATCAAATTCCTTGTAGAGATGCCGTAGGTGCAGATTACTGGAATTCAGCATGCTTATTAAAAAGTGAGCTGACCGTGGATGAAGTCTTGGATATTCTAAAGTATCTTGAAACCCAATCAGGTCGTGTTCGTCCATCTCATTATATTAGTTTGGATATAGACGTTATTGCTTGGGGGAAAGATTTAAAGCATATGCAATTCAATCCTAAAAAATTACCATTAGCAAATGATGTTAAAATTCCATTGCTTGAATTGTGGCAGCATGAAGCATTAAATTATGATGACAAGCTACAATATCCAGTCATCAAAATATAATTTTAAAGATTACGATAATAAAAGGACTCATTAATGAAAGTCATTTTCCTGCTTACAACATTATCATTTTTGCTTTCTGGCTGCGCAGCAATGAGTGTTGAGCAATGTAAAACTGCAAATTGGTTTAATGTTGGTGAGAAAGACGGTTCAGCAGGTCGTGAATCTAGACTTGATCAATATTATTCTTCGTGTCAAAAGGCAAACATTACTCCGAATCAAAACTTATATGAAAAGGGTTATCAGAAAGGATTAAATTTTTATTGCCGTCCAGAGACAATCTTTGATGAAGCTTTGGAAGGACGTGGTGATTATCGTGTTTGTCCGATTGAAAAACGTGATTCATTACGTACATATTATCAAGTAGCACATGAATACTACCAAGCTAATTCTGAGTTTGAACGTTCACAGACAGATATTAGTTATTATTTAAAGGAATTAGAGCGTAAAGATTTATCAGTAAAAGTTCGGGATGATTACAAAAGGCGTTTATATGATCTGCGTTTAAATAGCAGCAGAGTTCAGTATCGTTATCAAGATGCAGTAAGAAATCTCGAGCGATTCAAAGCAGAGCGCGGATTACAGTAGTTCATTAAGAAAACTTGGTATATATAAATAGAACCCATTGAATAAATGGTTTTTATTTTTTGATTCAACAATTGTGATACATACATGTTGAGTTTATCAGTGTTTGAATAACTCTTATAAGCTTTTAAACGGTAATAATATGAGAAATATACTTCTTGTTTTGTCAATTCTTCCGAGTATCTTGATCACCAATCAAGCTTTTGCAATTGATGAAAATATAGACACCAATTAGAACAATCAGGTTGTACTCAGCTGAGTGAATTGCAAGGTTGTGATATAAGAAAATCTAAACAAGAGAATATAAAAGCAGGATTTGTAGAAAATAATACACAGGATGCACTGGAAGGTAAAAGAAGTGTTGAACCACAGTGGATTGCTGAAAGAACGGATGGGAAGATACTTGCTAGTATCAAAATTGATGATAAAGAGCGAGTATGGGTGAATGATTATCGAGTCATTGCAATTAAGAAAAAAGGTCAATTAACTTTTAGGCAGGGAAAAATTAATTACACGATTTTCACGGATCAGGAAAAAGGATCTGAAAGTTTCTGGTATGACCGTTACTCAAAAGATAAAGGAAAAATTGTTTTGCAATAATTAGTACTATTTTAATGAAGTGTAGGGAGTTACATCATCGCAACTCCCAGTATTACACAAATTTTAAAGGTAATAACTTGTTTTAGTCATCAATTTTGAGATGGCTGTCATCGTGATTTTAACAGGCACAGGAAGTTCTACGCCGCCAGCATTTAATGCAGTTTCGCGATGATGCAATTCATCTTCATTCATTTGTTCTAAAATTTTACGTGAACGTTCATCATGAGCTGGAAGCTGCTGTATATGCTCTTGTAAGTGCTGGCTGACTTGACGTTCTGTTTCAGCAACAAACCCCAAGCTATATTTATCACCTGCAATGCCTGCAATTGCACCCATACCATAAGATAAACCATACCATATCGGATTTAAAATACTGGTATGACTGTCTAATTCTTTTAAACGATCTTCACACCATGCTAAGTGGTCTTGCTCTTCAAGTGCTGCTTGTTGCATTTCTTGTTTAACATGTGGAAGCTTTGCTGTCAGTGCTTGTCCATGATAAAGCGCTTGAGCGCAGACTTCTCCGCTATGATTAACTCGCATTAATCCCGCAACATGACGAGCATCGCTAACACATAACTGTGAAGGGGTTTCTTCTGCAGGATTGTTGCGTTGTGATGTCGTAGCACCAGGAACTAAGCTGCGTAATGCTTGGTCAAATGAATTGATCATCTTATCGAGACCTGTGTAATGACGCATATATTAATCCTCTAGAGTATGGGGAGCATTCGCTAACAGAGGTTGTAAGCGCTTCAATAACCAAATTGAGAAAAAAGCACTTAAAACGGCTGTGATGATAAATAAGATTTTAATATCAATTTTTAAAATGCTTAAGATTAAAATTGAAAAAATTGCTGAACTGACCATGAAAACAGCATTTAGAATATTGTTTGCAGCAACGACACGAGCACGATGTGAACGTGGTGAATATGCTTGCATCATGGCATATAGAGGAACGATATAAAATCCACCACTAATTCCAAGTAGCGTTACAGCGATCATGACATGGTAGTAAACCAAACCTTGCGTAAACATATCTTTTAAATTAAGAAGTTCACCAGTGCGTTCAGGTACAAATGCAAGACTTGCAGCTAAGTAAAGTGCAAATACAGTCAAACCAATTGCGCCATAAGGAACCATCTTGATATTGATGTCACTGCCACCGATCTTACGGCATAGTAATGAGCCGACACCGATCCCGACCGAAAAGAAAGTGAGTAATAAGCTTACGACATTTTCAGATGCATGAAGATTTTGTTGAGTGAGTTGGGGGATTTGAGTGAGGTACGTCGCACCATAAAACCAATACCAAGAGTTTCCAAGTAGAATCATGAATACAACAGGAATTTTTTTTACATAACTCAATGTCTGAAAACTGGTTCTAATAAAATTCCAATCAATTTTTAAATCAGGAGATGCAATCTTTTGCGGAAGAATAAAGCGACTGCTTAAATAGCCTAAGCAGGCAATCGTAACAACTGTGACACTAATCCACAATAAATTACCTTCTGAAGATGCAATAACAGCACCACCTAAGATCATGCCGAGTAAAATTGCGATAGAGGTTCCAGATTGAAACAGTGCGTTTCCTGACATTAACTCATTAGGTTTTAATATTTCAGGCAAAATGGCATATTTGATGGGACCGAAACAGGTGGAATGTGTGCCCATTAAAAATAAAGCAAAAAGCAAAAGCCATAAGTTTCCGAGCAAGAAACCTGCTGTACCAATCAACATGATCACGATTTCAAGGATTTTAATAAAGCGAATTAGTTGTGAACGTTCATATTTATCCGCGATTTGTCCAGCAGTAGCAGAGAAGAAGAAATAGGGTAAGATGAATAGCAAGGCGGCTAAATTATTTAAAGTGCTAATCGGTGCGCTTTGTTGTTGGATCCACCCATAAGTTATGACCAAAAGCAGTGCTTGCTTATATACATTATCATTCAATGCCCCAAAAAATTGAGTGAAAAACATCGGGACAAACCGACGTGATGTCATTAAGTGGTCATCTTGTTTCATCATGTGTTCACTTCATTGTGTTTTATAAAAAAAATGTGACTTACTGTAAAAATACTAGAAAATGCATGTATGATACTTTCAATGTTTGATTGGATGAAAATCAAAGATTTGAAGAAATTTTCACCCATCAAAAAAGATAAATTAAAAATAAGTTTAGAGTTTCACATGCCATCTAAAGATAAGTTTAAACAGTCAACACTGGTTCATTCTATGCATTTAATATTTAAAATGCAGGGATTTCCTAAACTTATTTGTAGTAGTTTTATAATTAGTTCTTTTATATCAGTTGCTTGTGCTCAAGAGCAAATTGCTGATATGTTTAAAATTAATTCAATAGAGACACCATCATCTTCTGATCAAACATTACAAACTTTAGTTTCGGCGGATGTGAATGTATCGGCAACAGTAGAGCCATCGCCTGTAACTGTTTCAGAATTAGATAGTCTCGCTGCATTAAAACAACAAGAACAAACAATCAATCAAATTGAAGAATTAAAACCTATACAGTTCGATGAAAATCTAGAGGATTTGCCAGTAGTTTCAGTTGATCAGAACATGGCAAACGAAATCTATCGTGTTGCAGAAGAAGCTAAAAATGAAGCTAAAAACTATCGAGCAAATGCCACACAAACCACAGTCAATGATGTTTCTCAAGCAGAACTGACAGAAATAACAAAAGCACCTGTAAACATCAATCAATTAATGCAGGAAATTCAGGCTGATAGTAAAATTGTTGTAGAAGCAAATGAAACTGGGAGAACATTAGCTGACTTCCAAGCTAGATCTGAACTAGCACCAGAAAAAGTTGGATTTTTTAAGAAAATTATTAATCGATTCAAACCAGAAAATATTTTAAATGCGGACAAAGTGCCTCGTATTAGTGCAGATGTATCTGGTGCGCCACCTGAATTGGCAGCAAATATCAAAGCGAAACTTTCGAGTTTTACGCAAGAATCATTTGATGATTTTGCAGTAGCTTTACCTCAATTACGTGCATTATCAAATCAAGCAGCTCAAGCTGTAGGATATTACAATGCAGAGTTTAAGTTTGAAAAAGTCAGTGAAAGTAAAGTTAAAGCCAATGTTACACCAAATGAACCTGTAATTATCAACGAGCAAAATATAGACTTTACTGGAGTTGGTGAAAATTTACCTCAGTTTCAAGTTATTCGCTTAGTTCCGATCCAAGATGAAAAAGATATTTTTAATCATGGAAAATATGAAGAGACCAAAAGCAAAATTGTCAATACTGCTACAGATAATGGTTTCTTCGATGCATACTGGCGACTCCATGATGTGAAGATTAGTCAACCAGAAAAAATTGCAGATATTAATTTAAAATATGAAACAGGCGAGCGATATAAACTTAAGAAAGTTGAATATCGCATGAGTGATCCAAGTAAGCCTTTACCACTCACTCAAAAAGTTTTAGACAGTTTGGCACCTTGGAAAGAGGCTGATGATTATGCTTTTTGGCGTGTGAATCTATTAGCAAATAACTTAACGAATACACGCTATTTTAACTATACCTTGGTTGACACAATTAAGCCTGATCCAATTCAACCACCTTTAGAGCTTCCTCCTGATTTGCAAGCTTTAGTCGATCAGCAACGTATTCAAGAATCTCAATTATTAAATAGTCAACAAAAAGCAGATTTAGCTAGGCAGAAAGTCACATCCTCTCAAGAGGTTACACAAGATGTAGTTGATGAATCCCAGTTCTCTGGTGGTCAATCTGCACAGCCTTATGCATTGGCTAGAGCGATGCCACTTGCTGATGACCATGATGATGAAGAGGAAGAACGTCAAAAATTAGAAGAACAAACTCGTATTGAGAAAAAAATTCCTGTAGTCGTGACTTTAAATGCAGATCGATTGAATAGCTTAGAGACGGGTATTGGTTACGGAACTGATACGGGTCCCCGTATTCGTAGTCAATACAGACGTGCAATCGTAAATAAATATGGTCATGCATTTGATGCCAATATTGAGCTTTCACAAATTCGTCAATCAATCGATGGTCGTTATAGCATTCCATATAAACATCCACTCAACGATTACTTTAACTTAGTTGGTGGTTATGAGCGTGAAGAACGTGATGATATTGGTCCTGATATAAATCTATTGGTTGAATCAGCAGTTTTAGGTGGAGAGCGAATCATTAAGAATCCTCTTGGTGATTGGCAACATACGATGGGTTTTCGTTATCGTCTAGATCGATTAACAAAAAAAGGTGATGTCAATGTTGACGAATTACCTGATGCATTTAAAGTTTCAGGTATTGATTCAGAACAGGAATCATTGTTATTCGGTTATGAGGCATCGAAAACGAATGCAAACTCTCGGTTAAATCCGACAAAAGGATTTAAGCAAACTTATAAAGTCGAATTGGGATCAGAATCCTTATTATCTGATGCTAACATGGCTATTTTAACTGCTGGATGGCGATTTATTTATTCATTAGGTGAAAATGAAGATCATCAGTTTGTAGGTCGTGGCGATGCTAGTTATATTTTTACCGATGATTTCAATAAAGTTCCTTATAATTTAAGATTCTTTACAGGTGGTGATCAATCATTACGTGGTTTTGACTATAAAAGCTTATCACCTGAAGAAGATGGCTATAAAATTGGTGGTCAAGCCCTAGGTGTTGGCTCATTTGAATATAATTATCAATTTAAAGATGGTTGGCGAGCAGCCGTATTTTCCGATTTTGGTAATGCTTATGATAAACAATTTAGCAACCCTACAGAATATAGTATAGGTGTTGGTATACGTTGGCGCTCACCAATTGGTCCAATTCGACTGGATGTCGCTTCTGGTATATCCAACGACAATAATCCAATTCGTTTACACTTTTTTATTGGTCCACAACTTTAATAATCTTAAATAAAACCTATTCAAAGGTTAAAAAATCAGGTTGATTATGTCGGAAGTAGAACAGCAATTAACGCCTTCAAATGGACCGAAAAAACAGCGTCATACGATTAGAACTATTGTTTTAGTCCTGTTAATGACTCTTGTAGTACTTATCAGTTCATTACTTGTCATGATGTCTATGGATAAAGGCAGCCGTTTTCTACTTGATCGTGTTTTGCAAAGTCAAAAGATGATTCGTTATGAATATGAAAGTGGTAATTTACTTTCAGGAATCATTTTAAAAAATGTTCTTGTCCAACTGAAAGCTGTAGATGTTTCGCTTGATCGTGCTGATGTATCTTTGGGTTGGCGTGCAGTATTCAAAAAAGAAATACATTTAAGCCATGCTGATGTTCAAAATCTAAAAGTTATTAATAAAAAGCCACCATCAGGAAAGCCATTTGCATTTGATGCAATCAAGCTTCCTTTTGTATTAAGAGTTGATGAGGCGAATTTAGATCATTTAGTCATTAAGACAACAACATCTGAAGTGAAGTTTAATGATATTTATTTGAAAGATGCCCTATGGTCAGGTACCAAATTAGAGTTTGAAGACTCACATATGGACATGGGATATTTGGCTGTAAAGAATGCGACAGGTCAGATGGATTTTAGTGGTAAATATCCGATTGATGCAAAAGCTGATCTTATTATTCCATCTCTTAAAAATTTAGATATCAATGTCATAAAGGTAGTTGCTTCAGGTACATTAGATACGCTAAAAGCAGGTGTAGCAACGCAAACACCAGATTTGCTCACAGGCTGGACTGTTTTACATCCAGTACGTGATGGTGTGCCAATGCAGGGCGAGCTTTTATTCAAAAACTATCATTTGCCTTTATTAAAAGAACAAAAATTATTTGCTAAAGATGGTGTTGCACGTTTTAACGGTAACATCAAAAAACTTATTTTAAGTTTAGATACCGATCTTAAAGGTAAGCAAATTCCTGAAGGGAAATATAATGCTTTGATGGAAACGGACCTTAGAAACCAGTTAAATATTCAGGATTTTAACGGTCAGGTGATGAATGGTAGCGTTTCACTAAAAGGGATTGTAAGTTGGAAAGATCATGTTGCATGGGACATTAAAGGTCGACTTGATCGACTTAATCCTAAAAATAAAATCATCCCTCAGGTAGCTCAGGACTTTTTGCCACCAACGTTGGACGCAAATCTGAGTTCAATTGGTTCTATGGAAAAAGGGTTGGCATTGAATGCACAACTGGCTTTTGATCAATACGAGACTTGGAATGTAAAACTTAATCAAGCAAAAGCGATATCCAATAAACCTCAACCGATGTTAGTTGATATTGCTTGGCAAGGAATTGATCGAGCAGTGCCATATATTGGTTGGCTAAGTAGTGATAATGGTCAAACCAACATTACACTTAAAGAAGGTCAGCAAGATATCTTTGTTTCGACTACTGTAAAGCCACATGAAAAAACAGTATTGCCAACGGGTAAATATGATGCTCGCTTAGATGTTAAAGATAGTTTGTTAGATATCGAAAATTTTCGTTATCAGGCAGAAAATGGAAGCTTATCGGGTCTAGCAAAAATTAAACTTCCGACTGAAAAACAGCAACTCTCATGGAGTGCAACGCTTAAAGCAGATAATTTCAATCCACAAACTGTAGCTACAGCTGCACCAGTAAATTTATTAAATGGACAAATTGTTGCTAAAGGTTTTGCTAAACCAAATCAGCAGATTATTCAATTTGATAATATTGATTTAAATGGTCAGTTAGCCCAATCAAATACATCTGAAAAAATTGCACTTAAAGGAAAAAGTACAGCAGCTTTAATTTTCCATGATCAAAAAAATGGTGGTGGATTTAAGAGTTATGCAGTTCAGTATGATGGTTCATTAAATGCTTTAAATCAGGCAAATGGATTATTAAAAATTGATGTTGCTGGCACACCAGATTACGTCAAAATTAATGAGTTAAAGCATGATGGTGTGGCTGGTAAATTATTTGCAACAGGCTCAGTCAATCTAAAAGATAAATTAGGTTGGAATATTGAAACCTCATTAGTTCGTTTCAAGCCCCAATATTTTGTTTCAAGTGTCAAAGGTGAAATTTCAGGACATGTCAAATCACAGGGTGTGTGGTCTGATGACCTAAAACGAGTTGATATACGTCAACTCAATGCGGCAGGTTTTATTAACAATAAACCAGTTCGAGGACGAGGTAATTTAACACTTTTGCTTGATTCAAATCAAAAAGGGTTCTTACCACAACAATTTGAAGCAAATGATTTATTTTTTGCATATGCACAAAACCAATTACAAGCAACTGGTAATGCACAAAGTTTAAAAGTTAAATTAAACGCACCAGCTTTGTATGAAATCTATCCCGGATTGCATGGTCGAGCGTATGGTAATTTAAATATACAATCTCAACCGAAACTGAAAGCAACAGCAAACATCGCTGTAGATAATTTTGCATTTAATAACCTAGTTAGTATTAAGTCATTACGTGTGCAAGGTGAACTACCAACTTCAGAGACCACACCAACGATTTTAACTGCGAAGGTAAATCAAGTACGCAATGGAAATCGTGAAATTGAAAATGCAGTTGTGAATCTCGCTGGTACTCGCAAAGCGCATTTGTTAAAAGTTGAAAGTAAAAATAAGCAGTCTAATTTTTATGTTCAACTCGCAGGTGGATTTAATCAAAACAACGATTGGTTAGGTCAGTTGCAAAAAGGTAATTTCACTTCGCGTAGAATTAGTCTAGTACAGAATCAAAGTGCGCCGATTATATATACCTCATCTGCGGCTGAACTGTTTGTGGGACAGCATTGTTGGTCAAGCTCTCATAGCCAGTTATGCCTTGATCAGGCTGCACGTATAAGTAAAACTAAAGGAAATGTTTCTTTTCTCACAAAAAATCTTGATTTAAATGATTTTGCTGCATTTATGCCAGAAGGTTTAGCTGTTACAGGACAGTTAAATGGTTATGCACGTGCATCATGGGCAAATGGTACGCGACCAAAATTAGATGCGACATTAGTAACCCGTAAAGGTGAAATTGGTCTTGCTGCTGCTGATCCCCAAGATCCTGCAACAACCGTCACTTATGATGAACTTAGTTTGATCGCAAAAAGCGTTGGTGAAGGATTGTTATTCAGAGTGGATATGAAAACACCTGATATTGGAACAGGTTATGCCAATGTGATTATTAATCCATTCCAAAGCAATATGCCAATGCGCGGTGAAATTGCTTTTGATGAAGTTCAGCTCAAAGTATTTAAGCCATTTATTAAAGATGTACGTTCTATGGCTGGCACCTTATCGCTTGCTGGAAAAGTGGACGGAACTTTAACACAACCACAATTTACAGGTGAAATGCGATTGAAAAATGGCGCTATTAGTATGATTTCATTACCTGTGAATTTAAATAATATTCAGCTTTACTCTTCGATTCGACAAGATTCAGCAAGCATAGATGGTGCATTTAATAGTGGACAAGGTGTAGGTCGTTTAAAAGGTAGCTTTGACTGGAAAAATGATCCTCATTTAGCATTAACACTTAAAGGCGATAATCTATTAGTTCGCCAAGCACCAATCATTACAGCGATTGTTAAACCCGATTTAAGCTTGGATGTTTATCCATTTGCTCAACGTTTAAGTTTAAAAGGTACGATTGATGTTCCTCGTGCTCGCATTTCCATGCCAGAAAGTTCAGCAACGGTGGTGAATGTTTCACCTGATGTACGTGTGGTGCATCAAGGACAAGATCTACTCGCTACTTTAAAAGCAGCGAAACCATGGGATATCCGAGCTGATATGACGGTAAATCTAGGGAATCAAGTTATTTTCCAAGGCTTTGAAAGTAATATCCCATTGGTCGGACGTCTACATCTGTCACAACGTGGTTTAGAAACAGCCATGCGAGCAAATGGTGCAATTGGTGTAAGCCAGAAAGTGAAGATCGAAGCTTATGGTCAGAGTCTCGACTTGAATCGTGCAATTGCTCGTTTTAATGGACCTCTTGCAAACCCAACCTTAGATATTGATGCAAATAAACCTGTACAAGGAAGCATGGTTGGTGTGCGTGTTACGGGTACAGCGACCGTCCCTAATGTTCAAGTGTACAATGATGCAGGTCTGTCTGAGCAAGAAGCACTCAATGCATTATTAACAGGACGTATTAATGAAGGTGGTAGTGGTTTAAGTAACACTGAAGGATTCAAATCTGATGTTAATAATACAATCGCTGCCGCTGGGATCAGCATGGGTTTAGGTGGAACTAGAGCTTTAACGAATCAAATTGGACGAACTTTTGGCTTAAGTGGATTGGCATTAGATGCTCAGGGAACTGGCGACGATACCCAAGTGAGTTTAACGGGTTATATTACTCCAGACTTATTTATCCGTTATGGTATTGGTGTATTTACACCTGTCAATAAATTGACTTTGCGATATCAAATGAATCGTCGACTTTATTTGGAAGCAAGTCAGTCCTTAGAACGAGCTATCGACTTATTCTACAACTGGCGCTTCTAGATAAACTTTATAAAACCTGCCTTGTTTAGATAAGGCAGGTATTTTTATAGTACTTTTACAATATAAATGTGATATTATTATATATAAGTAATTGAAAAATATAGATAAATGACATTTTTTGGGGAAAGGGGATGAAATGTGTCACTTTTAGTCAGCTTTTGGCAATCGTTAGTATTGGTTTGATGAGTAGTTCATTTCAACTTAATGCGAAAGAATACTACAAATGGGTAGATGCGAAGGGTGTAACTACATATTCAGCGACACCGCCACCCACCAAGAAACAAGAGCCTCAACTTGATACATCCAAACAAAATATGATGGTTGGAAACACAGCCAATCATGCTGTACCAACCCAAGTTCAGGCTCAATTGGTTAAAGAAACGTAAGCGTCCGCTGAACACACCTTATGAATTCATCCTATAAGCCTTAATTTAGTCCCCACTTAAAAACAAGTGGGGACTAAAATTTATGACTACAAATCACCAGACATCCATC